>CAMFIY010000376.1 GCA_945952575.1 uncultured Leucobacter sp. | reverse complement strand
GTAAGATCGTCGGCAGCGTCAGATGTGTATAAGAGACAGCCGCGGGGGCGACGGCATGACCGCCGCGACCTTCGATCCCTACGCCCGCGTCGACGCGCCCGGCCGGTTCCTCTACGCCCTGAACCCGCTCGCGAAGCTTCTCGCACCGCTCCCCGCGATGCTCGTCCTCGTCTTCGTGCGCGATCTGGTGACGCCGCTCGCGTTCCTCGTGATCGCGTACCTGATCCTCCTCGCGGGCGCCCGGCTGACGGCCCGGATCGCGCTCGTCCTCGCCGTCGCGATCCCCGCCGCAGCGTTCGTGCTCGGGCTCGGCATGTCGGTGTGGACGGATGCCTCTCGCGTCGACACGTCGGTGACGGTGCTCCAGATCGGGGGCTGGTCGCTGTACGGCGGAGCCCTCGCCGTCGGCATGGCCACGGGTGTCCGCCTGGCGGCGATCGTGAGCCTTGCCCTGCTCGCCGGCCTCACGACGAACGGCCCCGACCTCGTGCGCGCGACGGTCCAGCAGCTGCGCGTGCCGTACCGGATCGGCTACACGGCCCTCGCCGCTTTCCGATTCGTCCCGCGCTTCGGGTACGAGCTCGACGTCATCCGGCAGGCGCACCGCGTGCGCGGAGCACACGGGGGGCGCGGGCCGTTCGCGGCACTCGCCCGCTGGTGGGGCTACATCGTGCCGCTCCTGGCCGGGGCGATCCGGCACGCCGAGCGGGTCGCACTCGCGATGGACGCCCGCGCCTTCGGCGCGCACCCCGATCGCACCGAGCGTCACCTCGTGCCCTGGCGCGTGCGCGACACCGTGTTCGTCGCCCTGTTCTGGATCGTGAGCGCCGGCATCCTCGTCGCCTTCTTCCCCTGGACGCTGTAGCTTCCTTCGCCCGCCAGAAAGGCCTTCCGCATGCCCCGGATCCCCGCTCTCGTCGCGCCCGCCGCGCAGGAACTGCTGCGCCTCGAGGTGCTGCGCACCGCGCGCCTCAGCCCGCATTGGATGCGCATCACGCTCGGCGGCGGCGACATCGCGCGCTTCACGGCACTCGGCTACGACCAGTGGTTCCGCCTCTTCCTCCCCCACTCCGGTGAGGGCGGCGACGAGGGGCTCGAGCGCATCCCCGCGAAGGCCAACAAGATCTTCGGCTACCTCAAGTACCTGCGCATCCCCGACGGGCTCCGCCCCGTGATGCGCAACTACACAGTGCGCGCGTACCGCCCCGTCGGCGCGTCGGGCGGGGCCGAGATCGACGTCGACTTCGTGCTGCACGGATCGGGGCCCACCGCCGGGCCCGCGTCGCGGTGGGCGGATGCCGCCGCCCCGGGCGAGTCCGTCGTCATCATCGACGAGGGGCTGCGGTTCAACCCGGCCCGCGGTGTCGAAAACCTGCTGCTTGTGGCGGATGAGACGGGAGTGCCCGCCGTGGCCGGCATCTGCACCTCGCTGCCGTCGTCTGCGACGGGGGTCGCGCTCATCGAGGCACCGTCGGCCGAGGACGTCCTGCCGTTCGACGCCCCGGCCGGCGTCGACGTGCGGTGGCTCGTGCGGGGCGCCGGGCAGAAGCCCGGATCGCTCGCGCTCGCGGAGCTCGAGAAGCTGCCCGCCCCGGCATCCGACGCGCACGCTTTCCTCGTCGGCGAGCAGTCGCTGCCGACCGCCGCGCGCCGCCACCTCGTCGGGCAGGGGCTCGCGAAGGACCGGATCAGCTTCATCGGGTATTGGCGGGTGGGCGCCGCGTCTCCCGCCCCGAAGTCGGAGCAGGCGCAGTCGGCGGGAGGCCGCTGATGGGCAGGGTCACGACCGCGTACCTGCTGACGTGCGCCGCGATCGGCGTCGCGGGCGGCATCGTCCTGGCGGTCGGCTGGTGGCTCTCGGTCGCGCTGTTCGCGACGGTGCCGTTCGTCTCGGTCGCGATCGCGGGGCTGTGGGTCATGCCCGCCGTGATCGCGCTGCGGCTCCTGCAGCGCCCATTCGCGGGGCTGCTCGTGGGCCTCATCTCGGGTCTCGTGCTCGCGCCGTTCTACACGGCGAGCGCGATCCTGACGACGCTGTTCTGGTCGTTCTTCCCCGAACTGCCGTTCCTCGTGACGCGGTACCGACGCTGGAGCACATGGCTGCACTACGTCGGGGCGGTCGCGATGGGCGTCTCCTACCCGCTGCTCGCCGCGCAGTCGTTCGACCTGTGGGCCATGGCGCCGGGCCTCGTCGCGGGGTTCATCGCGCTGTGCGCGGCATCCTGCATCGCGGGGACGTTCCTCGCGATCGTCATCGCCGATCGCCTGCGCGCCGCCGGCGTCGCCCGCCTCGCGCGCCGCCGCGTGCCGGGGCTGACGGATGCCGCGGACGGGGCCTCACCGAGCGCCTGACGGGCCGTGCCGACGGCGTGACCGACCGCGTGACACTCCCGCGGACTCCGCGCGCCGTTCGAAAAGCAGGGCGGACCGGCACACGAGTGGCTCCAGCGGGCCGGAGTCACCACTTCGCCCTGCTTTTGGAACACAACCGCCTTGGCGACCCGGCAGCCCACCGCTTCGCGCCCGGCGCGCGCGGCGCGCGGGACGGTCAGCGCTTGCCGACGATCTGGCGCGATACGAGGTCGCGCATGATCTCGTTCGTGCCGCCGTAGATGCGGTGGACGCGCGCGTCGAGGTAGGCGCGGGCGATCGGGTACTCGGTGATGTAGCCGTAGCCGCCGTGCAGCTGCACGCCGACGTCGAGGAGTTCCGCCTCACGGTCGGTCGCCCAGAACTTGACCTTCGCGGCCTCTTCGGCGGTGAGCTTCTTGTCGGCGTAGAGCTCCATCGCGCGGTCGATGTAGGCCCACATGACGTCGACCGTCGTCGCCATGTCGGCGAGGCGGAAGCGGGTGTTCTGGAAGTCGGCGATGCGCTCGCCGAACGCCTCGCGGCTGAGGACGTAGTCGCGCGTCCAGGCGAAGGCGGCCTCGCCCGCGGCCGCCGCGGCGACGCCGATCGAGAGGCGCTCGAGCGGCAGGTTCATCATGAGCTGGATGAAGCCGAGGCCCTCCTTGCCGCCGATGAGGTTCTCCTCGGGGATGAAGACGTCGCTGAAGCTCA
>CAMFIY010000375.1 GCA_945952575.1 uncultured Leucobacter sp. | reverse complement strand
AAGCCGGCCTCGTCATCGGTACGGGCGACTTCAAGATGGACCAGCTCCCGCTCGACGGCAGGATCACGGATCTGCGTGCCTTCGCCCGGCTGGGCGAAGAGGGCGTCGACCTCTTCATGACCGATTCCACGAACGCCGATGTGCCGGGCTTCACCCCGCTCGAGAAGGACATCGGGCCCGTGCTCGAGCGCGTCATCGCGAGTTCGACGGGCAAGGTCGTCGTCGCGAGCTTCTCGAGTCACGTGCATCGCGTCCAGCAGGTGCTGGACGCCGCCCGCGCCAACGGGCGCCGGGTCGTGCTGCTCGGCCGATCCATGGTCCGCAACATGAAGATCGCAGCGGATCTGGGCTACCTCGAGGTGCCCGAGGGCGTGCTCGTGGACCTGAAGAAGAGCGGCGACATCCCGGATCATCGAATCGTGTACATGTCGACCGGATCGCAGGGCGAGCCGATGGCCGTGCTGAGCCGTATGGCGAATCGCGAGCATCAGGTCGAGATCGGCGCCGGCGACACGGTGATCCTCGCGTCGAGCCTGATCCCGGGCAATGAGAACTCGGTCTACCGGGTCATCAACGGGCTCATGAAGCTCGGCGTGAACGTCGTGCACAAGGGCAACGCGAAAGTGCATGTCTCCGGTCACGCCGCGGCCGGCGAGCTGCTCTACTGCTACAACATCGTGCGACCGAAGAACGTGATGCCGATCCACGGCGAGTACCGCCACCTCATCGCCAATGCGGGGCTCGCCATCGAGACCGGTGTGCCGCAGAACCGCACGATCATCGGTGAGAACGGGACGGTCGTGGATCTCGTCGACGGCGTCGCCCGGCAGGTCGGCCAGCTCGACATCGACTTCATCTACGTCGACGGATCCTCCGTCGGCAAGGTGACCGACGATGATCTGCGCGACCGCCGCGTGCTTGCCGAAGAGGGCTTCATCTCCGTCATCACCGTGGTCGAGACGAGCCTCGGCCAGATCGTCTCCGGCCCCGAGATCCATGCCAAGGGCGTGGCCGAGGCCGATCACGTCTTCGACAAGATCAAGCCCCAGATCGCCGATGCGCTCGAGCAGGCGATGAAGGAGGGCGTGACGGACGCGCACCAGCTGCAGCAGATCGTGCGCCGCACGATCGGCCGCTGGGTCGGCACGAAGCTGCGCCGCAAGGCGATGATCGTGCCCGTCGTCGTGGTGGTGTAGCCGGTGGCGGCTTCCCACGCCGCCCGTCACGCGGGCGCGCCCGCTGCGACCGCCCGATTCGCGACGGATGCCGAGCGCGCCGAATGGGACGCGCTGGTCGCGGCGAACCCGGGCGGCGGCGAGGTGTGGATGGGCGCCGAGTACCTGGACCTGAAGCAGCGCGAGGGGCGCTACCGGCAGTACCGGGTGATCGTGGATCGCGGCGCCGGGCCCGACACGAGCCGCGCTCCGATCGCGGTCGGCGTGCTCGCGAAGCGCGTGCCCCTGCTGGGGGAGTGGTGGCACCTGCCCGCCGGCCCGACCGGCGAAGACGTCGCATCGGTGCTCGAGATCGCCGACGCCGTGGCGGATCTCGCCCGTGCGCAGGGCGCGTTCCTGCTGAAGATCGAGCCGAGGCTGGCGCCGGCTGCCGCGACGGCGATCCGCTCGGCCGGATACCGGGACACCGTGCGGATCATCCCGAATCCCTCGACGATCCTGCTGGACGTCAGCGGGACCGAGGACGAGGTCTTCGCGCGGATCGGCAAGAAGGCGCGCAACTCCATCAACCGTGCGAAGCGCGACGGCATCACGGTCGCGCGCGTGCCCGCGAGCGACGAGAACTGCGCAGCCCTCTACCGCCTCCTGGTCGAAACGGCCGAGGGGCGCTTCGTGCTGCGCAGCGCCGGATACTACCGTTCGTTCTGGCAGGGCTTCGAATCGGCCGGCGCGGGGCAGGTCTTTCTCGCGCGCAGGGACGGCGAACTGGTCGCCGGCGCATTCGCCATGGCACTCGGAGTCAAGACGACCTACAAGGACGGCGCCTCCGTGCGGGCGAAGACGGCCTACGGCGCCTCGCATGCGCTGCAATGGGAGGTGATCCGCTGGGCCAACGAGCGCGGCGCGATCGTGCACGACCTCTGCGGCGCACCTCCTGCGGATCGCGCCGACGACCGCGAGCATCCCCTCTTCGGCGTCGGGCAGTTCAAGCGCTCGTTCCAGCCCGAGATCACCGACTACGCCGGCGCATTCGACCTGCCCCTGAGGCCGCGCGCATACGCGATCTGGACGAAGCTGGGCGACCGGATCGCGAGACGCGTGTCGCTCGCCGTGCGAAAGGACCCGTACTACTGATGGCCGGCTCCCTCGCGCGCGCGAGCGCGGTGATGGCCTCGGGCACGGTCGTGTCGCGAGTCCTCGGATTCCTGAAGCAGGCGCTGCTCGTCTTCGCGGTCGGCCAGGTCGCCTCGAAGTCCGCGGACGCGTTCGCCAACGGCAACCTGCTGCCGAACATCGTCTACATGATCCTCATCGGGGGCATGCTGAACGCCGTGCTGGTCCCTCAGATCGTCAAGGCGGCGAAGGATCCCGACGGCGGCAACGGCTACATCAACCGCGTGCTCACCCTCGTGCTCACCGCGCTCGCGATCGGCACCGTCCTCGTCATGCTGGCGGCGCCGTGGATCATGTGGCTGCTCACCTCGACCTGGTCGGAGGAGCAGCGCGCACTGGCAGTCGCCTTCGCCTACTGGTGCCTGCCGCAGATCGTCTTCTACGGGCTCTACACCGTGCTGGGCGAGGTGCTGAACGCGAAGAGCGTCTTCGGCCCCTTCACCTGGGCGCCGGTGCTGAACAACGTGATCGCGATCGCCGGAATCCTCGTGTTCATCGCCATGTTCGGGGCCGATCCGGACGGTTTCCGCGAGCCCGGCAGCTGGACCTCCGGGGCGATCGCGGTGCTCGCCGGCAGCGCCACTCTGGGCGTGATCTCCCAGGCGCTGATCCTCTTCGTCTCCTGGCACCGCGCGGGCATCCGCTACCGTCCCGACTTCCGCTGGCGCGGGATGGGGCTCGGCGAGACCGGACGCATCGCCGGTTGGAGTCTCGGCATGATCCTCGTGATGC
>CAMFIY010000374.1 GCA_945952575.1 uncultured Leucobacter sp. | reverse complement strand
AGACCCAGGCTGCGCAGCGTGTCACGCTGGTTCTGCTTCTCACTGATAACTGACGGGGTCTGCGTAATCCGCAGGCTCTTGGTGGCTGCCATTACGCACCTGCCTTCGCCTTGGCGGCAGCGTCGGCCACGGCCTTCGCCTCGGCGCGCACGAGGCGAGCCGGAGCGACGCGGTCGAAGTCGAGGCCGCGGCGAGCAGCGACAGCGCGAGGCTCCTCGAGCTGCTGCAGCGCCTCGACGGTCGCATGCACGATGTTCAGGGTGTTGGACGAGCCGAGCGACTTGCTGAGCACGTCGTGGATGCCGGCGCACTCGAGCACGGCGCGGACCGGGCCACCGGCGATAACGCCGGTACCTGCGGCGGCGGGGCGCAGCAGCACCACGCCTGCAGCGGCCTCGCCCTGCACCGGGTGCGGGCCTCCTCGACACCCTTGGAGATGGCGAGAGGCACCTCCTTGGCCTTGCCGTAGCCGACGCCGACGGTTCCGTTGCCATCGCCCACCACGACGAGCGCGGTGAAGCTGAAGCGACGGCCGCCCTTGACGACCTTGGAGACGCGGTTGATGGTGACCACGCGCTCGAGGAACTGGCTCTCGCTGCGCTCACGGCCGCCGCGCTCGCCGCGGGTGCCGCGATCGCGGCTGCCGCGACGCTGCTCGCGCGGCTCGTTGCGGTGATCCTGAGCCGGGGCCTCAGCGGCCGCGGCTTCGGTCTGTGCCTCAGCGGTCACTTCCTGCTCCTTCGTGTTCTCGCTCACAGGGTCAGCCCCCCTTCGCGTGCGCCGTCGGCGATCGCTGCGACGCGGCCGGCGTACTTGCTGCCGCCGCGGTCGAAGACCACGGCCTCGACGCCGGCGCCCTTGGCGCGCTCGGCGACGAGTTCGCCGACACGGCGGGCCTTGGCGGTCTTGTCACCGTCGAAGCTCCGCAGATCGGCCTCCATCGTCGACGCCGAAGCCACGGTGCGGCCCTGAGCGTCGTCGATGACCTGCACGAACACGTGACGCGCCGAGCGGGTCACGACGAGACGCGGGCGTGCGGCGGTGCCGACGATCTTCTTGCGCAGGCGGGCGTGGCGGCGGATGCGCGCAGCCGAGCGGCCCTTGGCGCGGGTGATACTAGCGGCCATGATTACTTACCAGCCTTTCCTGCCTTGCGGCGGACGACCTCGCCCGCGTAGCGGATGCCCTTGCCCTTGTAGGGCTCCGGCTTCTTCAGCTTGCGGATGTTGGCGGCGACCTCGCCGACGGCCTGCTTCGAGATGCCGCTGACGGTGATCTTGGTGGCTCCCTCGACGGCGAGCGTGATGCCCTCGGGAGCGTCGAACAGCACCGGGTGGGAGAAGCCGAGCGCGAGCTCGAGGCCGGCGCCCTTCTGCTGCACGCGGTAGCCGGTGCCGACGACCTCGAGCTGCTTCGCGTAGCCCTCGGTCACACCGATGATGTTGTTGTTGATGAGCGTGCGCGTGAGACCGTGCAGCGCTCGGGAGTTGCGCTCATCGTCGGGACGGGTGACCAGCACCTGGCCCTCCTCGAGAGCAACGCGGATGGGCTCTGCGACGACGAGCGAGAGCTCGCCCTTCGGGCCCTTGACCGAGACCTGCTGGCCGTCGATCTTGACGTCGACACCGCCGGGAACGGCGATGGGAAGCTTACCGATACGTGACATGACTGGCTACCACACGTAGGCCAGCACTTCGCCGCCCACGCCCTTCTGCTCGGCCTCGCGGTCGGTCAGCAGACCGGAGGAGGTGGACAGGATCGCGATGCCGAGGCCACCGAGCACGCTCGGGATCTCGGTCGAACCCGCGTACACGCGAAGGCCGGGCTTCGACACCCGCTTGATGCCCTCGATGGAACGCTCGCGGTTGGGGCCGTACTTCAGCGACAGGGTGATGGTGGTGCCGACGCGGGCATCCTCCACCTTCCAGTCGGCGATGTAGCCCTCGCGCTTGAGGATCTCGGCGATCCGCTCCTTCAGCTTCGAGCCGGGGAGCGAAACGACGTCGTGGTGCGCAGAGTTGGCGTTGCGCAACCGGGTCAGCATATCTGCGACCGGATCGGTCATCGTCATAAGTGACTCAACTTTCTCGCCTGGTATCGCTCGGCCGTTACACGACCGGCGACCTGGGTGACACGCGAACAGGCGCCCCGAAGGGCGCCGGTCCGCTTGGACTATTCAGTTATTCGGACTTGAACGGGAAGCCGAGCGCCTTGAGCAGCGCACGACCCTCGTCGTCGGTCTTGGCAGTGGTGACGACGGTGATGTCGAAACCGCGCACCCGATCGATCTTATCCTGATCGATCTCGTGGAACACGCTCTGCTCGGTCAGACCAAAGGTGTAGTTGCCGTTTCCGTCGAACTGCTTCGGCGAAAGACCGCGGAAGTCGCGGATACGGGGCAGCGCGAGCGAGATCAGGCGATCCAGGAACTCCCAGGCGCGGTCACCGCGGAGGGTGACGTGCGCGCCGATGGCCTGGCCCTCGCGCAGCTTGAACTGGGCGATGGACTTGCGGGCCAGAGTGACCATGGGCTTCTGACCGGTGATCTGGGTGAGGTCGGCGATAGCGCCCTCGATCACCTTGCTGTCGCGGGCGGCCTCGCCGACACCGGTGTTCACGACGACCTTGACGACGGCGGGAACCTGGTGGATGTTGGCGAAGCCGAACTCCTCGCGGAGCGCCGGGACGATCTCGGCACGATACTTCTGCTTGAGGCGCGGCTGGATTTTGCCAGCGGGCGCGGCAGTCTCAGTCATTAGAGGTCCTTCCCAGACTTCTTGGCGTAGCGCACGCGCACGGTCTTCTTCTTGCCGCCGCGCTCGACCTCCTCGACGCGGAACCCGACGCGAGTCGGCTTCTTGGTCTCGGGGTCCACGATGGCGACGTTGGAGACGTGGATCGGAGCCTCGTGGGTCTCGATCCCGCCCTCACGGGTGCCGCGCGAGGACTCGCCCTGACGCACGTGCTTGGTGACGTAGTTGACGCCCTCGACGATGACGCGGTCGCTCTCGGTCAGCACGTCGATGACTCGACCCTGCTTGCCCTTGTAGCCGCCGCGCTCCTGCGTCGGGCCAGAGATGACCTCGACGAGGTCACCCTTCTTGATCCTTGCGCCCAT
>CAMFIY010000373.1 GCA_945952575.1 uncultured Leucobacter sp. | reverse complement strand
GTTCCAGACCGTGAGACCCGTGCCGGCTCCGAGCAGGCGCAGCGCCATCGGCCGACCCATGATCCCGAGCCCGAGGAAGCCGACCCGTTCGCTCCCGTTGTTCGTCGCGCTCATCTCCGGCATCCTTCCACTCGTCCTTCGTGCATGCTAACCGCCGTCCCATGCCGCCGGACGCCTGCGCAATCGCACCGATCCGACGGGCAGGTGAGGCGCGTCGGAGGCGGAAGGCGAAGCGGGGAAACGGGGAGGTGAGAGACTGGAGGCGTGCCTGATACCCAGAACGGCCGCGTAGCGGTCTACCTCGACTTCGACAACATCGTGCTCTCCTGGTACGACCGAGTGCACGGACGGAACTCGTTCGCGCGTGACCGCCAGCGCATCGCGGAGGATCCGAGCCAGCCCGAGATCGCCGCCCGATTGCAGGAGGCCGCCATCGACGTCGGCGCGGTCATCGACTACGCCTCCTCGTTCGGCACCCTCGTGCTGACCCGCGCCTACGCCGACTGGTCGTCGCCGGTCAACGCGGAGTACCGCTCGCAGCTCGTCTCGCGCGCGGTCGACCTCGTACAGCTCTTCCCGGCTGCCGCCTACGCCAAGAACGGCGCCGACATCCGCCTGGCCGTCGACGCGGTGGAGGACATGTTCCGCCTCGACGACCTCACTCATGTCGTGATCGTCGCCGGCGACTCGGACTACGTGCCGCTGGCCCAGCGCTGCAAACGGCTCGGTCGCTACGTCGTCGGCATCGGCGTCGCCGGATCCACCGCGAAGGCGCTCACCGCCGCATGCGACGAGTTCGCCAGCTACGACTCCCTCCCCGGAGTCGAGCGGCCCGAGCGCGAGCAGGCCGGTCGACGCGGGAAGCCGGTGCGGCAGGATCCCGAATCCAAGCAGTCGCAGACGGAGGCAGCGGGTGCGCGGCATCGCACCGAGCCCGCCGCATCATCCGCCGCGGCCACGGTCGAGGCGGCGCTCGACGATCTGGTCGATGCGGACGATGCCGAATCGACGGAAGACGCCGAGTTCGCCATCACCGGGCTGCTCATCCGCGCGCTCTGGCTCAGCCAGGACAAGGACGACTCCGGCTGGCTCTACAGCTCGGCCGTGAAGCAGCAGATGCGACGCATGGATCCCTCTTTCAACGAGAAGGCGCTCGGGTTCCGCTCCTTCTCCGACTTCCTGAAGTCACGCTCGGACGTCGTCGAACTCGAGGAGACCGGCCACGAGCGCCTGGTGAGGCTCAAGGACCAGTCGGCCTGAGCCCCGCGTCTCCGGGCGAGGCGGCCGGTGCTACTGGACCGACCACCCGCCGTCGGAGGCGAGGATCGCGCCGTTGATGTTCACCGCGTCGTCCGAGAGCAGGAAGGTGATCGACGCCGCGAGGTGCTCGGCGGTCGCCACGGTCGGGATGGCCTGCTGGAAGGGCGCGAGGCGCGCCGACCCCTCGGCCGACATGTGCGGCGGCATCGGGATGCCGGTGGCCACCCCGCCGGGTGCGACCGAGTTGACGCGGATCCCCTGCGGCCCGTACATGAACGCGGCCGACTTGGTGATGCCGACGATGCCGTGCTTGCTGGCCGTGTAGGCGTTTCCGGAGGCGTTCCCGCGCAGGCCTGCCTCGCTCGAGACGTTGAGGATCGCGCCCCCGCCCGCGGCGACCATGGCGGGGATCACCGCGCGCATGAGCTTGAACGGGGCGGTCAGGTTGATCGCGATGACGCGATCCCAGACCGCGTCGGGAGTCTCGCCCGCCGGCGAGAAGTCGTCGTTGATGCCGGCGACGTTGGCGAGGCCGTCGATCCGCTCTCCCGCAGCGGCTACGACGCGGTCGATGGCCTCCTGCCGCGTCAGATCGCCGGCGACGGTCACGATGTCGGCGTTGGGCAGCTCGGCGCGAAATGCGTCGAGCTTGTCGGCGGCGATGTCGCAGGCGATCACCCGCCCGCCCTCGCGCGCGATCCGCGAGGCCGTCGCCTTGCCGATGCCCGAGGCGGCACCGGTGACGATGACGGTCTTCCCGGAGAAGCGGCCCGGCGTCGCCTGCTCGACCCAGCCGGCCGGCGCGGCGTCCTCGGGGATCTCGCCGCCGTTCGCTGCCCGGACGAGGTCGTCGACGACGGACTGCGGCATCGCGCCCTGGCTCATGACGACGAGCTGCTGCAGCGGCAGGCCGAGCACGGGGGTCAGGCTGTCGGGGTCCGCGCCGGACTGGGCGAGGAGTCCGCGGATGAGCTCGCCGCCGACGGGATCGCCGAGCCAGTCGGCGATGGTGGATTGCGCGGTCAGTGCCATGATGTCTCCTTCGTCTCGAACGGGCGCTCCCGGTGCACGATGATCATGTTTCGCAACGGTGCGTCCACTTATCGAAAACGATACACCCGGATACCCTGAACGCATGCCGAGACCTCGCAGCGAACACGCCCGCCGATCGGTGCTGGCCGCCATGCGCCGCGCGATCGCGGAGGGCGCCTTCGAATCGCTGAGCATCGAGGGGCTCGCCGCGGACGCCGGGGTCGCGAAGCAGACGATCTATCGCTGGTGGCCGAACAAGGCCGCGATCCTGGGTGAGGCGATGCTGGACGGGGAGATCCCGGGCAATCCTCCGGCGCTCGCCGTGACCGCAGACCTGGCCGCCGACCTGCACGCGTGGTTCGACGCGGTCGGCTCCTACCAGCTGCGCGAGGAGAACCTCGCGCTCGCGCGTGCGCTGATCGCGGTCACGGCGGCCGATCCCGCGCTCGGCGCGGCGCTGAACGAGCGCTTCGCCGGTCCGGTCCTCGACTGGATCGTCCGGCGGATCGACCTCGCCCGTACGGCGGGCGAGGTGCGGGCGGACGCAGATGCGGCGGCGATCGCCGACCAGTTCCTGGCGATGGCGTCGTATGCGGCGCTCCTCGGGCGGCCGCTGGGCCCGGAGCGCGTCGAATCGATCGTGAGCGGCGTGCTCTGGGGGATCGCTGCGCGGTGACGCCGCCGGCTACGGCGCGAGGCTCCGGGAGAAGTAGACCCGATCGAAGCCGTGCTCCGTGCGGCGCCCGGTCTCGCGATAGCCGCGCCGGGGGTAGTAGGCGAGGTTCTCCGTCATCTTCGCGTTCGTGTACAGGCGGATCTCGGCGAGGCCGCGAT
>CAMFIY010000372.1 GCA_945952575.1 uncultured Leucobacter sp. | reverse complement strand
GGCCAGTTCGTCCACGCTCGCGCACGGCTGCTCGGCGTATTCGAGGCCGTATCGGGCGAGCGCCCGCAGTGCCGCCTCGGCCTCGTCGAGCGACCAGCCGCCGTTCGCATCGATGCGGATCAGCGCACCGTCTCCCATCACCGCGCGCACCGCTCGCACGCGGGCGAGGTCGTCGTCGAGCGACTGCCCGCGCTCGGCGACCTTCACCTTCGCCGTGCGACAGCCCGGGAACCGGGCGAGGACGCCGGGCACGTCGCCGGCCGGCACGGCGGGGACGGTCGCGTTGACCGGGATCCGCTCGCGCAGCACCGGCGGCAGCTCACGGCGGCCTGCTCCGGCCCAGCCGAATTCGATCGCGGCGGCCAACCAGTTCGCGGCTTCGGCGTCGTCGTATTCGGGGAAGGGTGAGAACTCGCTCGCGCCGGCCGGCCCGCCGAAGATCACCGCCTCCCGGACGGTGATCCCGCGAAATCGCGTGCGTGTCGGGATCGCGACCACTCGCGCCGCGGCGAGCAGCTCGTCGAGGGCGGGAGGCGCGGGCGGCGCCGGCAGATCCTTCACCCCACCATCCTCCCACTCACCGCGCGGTCGGCTCCTGATCGCGACGGCGAACCTCGGGCCGCCGAGAAGTAGGCTGGTGCGCATGAGTGGACAGCAGGTCTCGGAACTCTTCGATGCGGCGGAATGGGAGCTCGCGCCCGGCGCCGAGGGCTACACCGACATCACCGCTCACCTGAGCCGGGACGGCCGGATCTCGCGCATCGCATTCGATCGGCCCGAGGTGCGCAACGCCTTCCGCCCGCACACGGTCGACGAGCTCTTCGACGCCCTCGAGCGGGTGCGCGTGAACCCCCGGGTCGGCGTCGTGCTGCTCACCGGCAACGGCCCGAGTCCGAAGGACGGCGGTCGTGCATTCTGCTCCGGCGGCGATCAGCGGATTCGCGGTCGGGACGGCTACAAGTATTCGGACGAAGAGGCGACGGTCGGGCCGGAGGCGTCGGCTCGAGCCGGGCGGCTCCACATCCTCGAGGTGCAGCGGCTGATCCGATTCATGCCGAAGGTGGTGATCGCCCTGGTGAACGGCTGGGCGGCCGGCGGAGGCCATTCGCTGGGCGTCGTCTGCGACCTCACGATCGCGAGCCGGGAGCACGCCCGGTTCAAGCAGACGGACGCGGACGTCGGATCCTTCGACGCGGGGTACGGCAGCGCGTACTTCGCCCGCCAGGTGGGGCAGAAGAACGCGAGGGAGGTGTTCTTCCTCGCCCGGGAGTACGATGCGGATCGTGCCCGGGAGATCGGCGCGGTGAACGAGGTCGTGGCGCACGCCGATCTCGAACGCGTCGGCATCGAGTGGGCGCGGACCATCCTGGGCAAGTCGCCGACCGCCATCCGCATGCTGAAGTACGCGATGAACGCGGTGGACGACGGCATCGTGGGCCAGCAGATCTTCGCCGGCGAGACGACCCGCCTGGCCTACGGGACCGATGAAGCCGTCGAGGGGCGGGATTCGTTCCTCGAGAAGCGGGAGCCCGACTGGTCGCCCTTCCCCTACTTCTACTGACGGCTCCCGCGTCGGCCCGAGTTCGACATCGCAGGGGCGATGCCGTAAACTCGTTCGAGGTAGTTGACTTCTGCCAGAATTTTCTATGCCCGCGGAGCCGAAACGGTGAATACGGGTGTGGGATTCAGGCAGGATCGGCCCACATAGGGCGGTGGCGCAATTGGTAGCGCAGCGGTCTCCAAAACCGCAGGTTGCAGGTTCGAGTCCTGTCCGCCCTGCCAGACCCCGAAGCGTCGGCGAGAGCCGACGGCGGGGCGAACGAAAGGCAGGTAGCACGTGAGCAGCAACGAGATCGACGAGACCGGTGGCGGTCTGGTCGAGCGCGCCAAGGCTGACCGCGCTGCCAAGAAGTCGTTCTTCGGCCGCATCGTGCTGTTCATCCAGCAGGTGCTCGCCGAGCTGAAGAAGGTGACGACCCCCACCCGCAAGGAACTGATCAACTACACCCTCGTGGTGCTGGGCTTCGTCGTGGTGATGATGGCCCTGGTGTGGGTGCTCGACCAGGCGTTCGGCTGGGTCACCGTGTTCATCTTCGGCACACCCCTGTAACTCCACACACGCCCGGGGCGTCCGCCCGATCCCCACACGGATCCGCTGGATCCGGATCGTGCGCGTGAGCGATCCGAGATCGAAAGCAAGAAAGTCGAAAGTCAGATGACGAGCGAGAACAACACCCCCGAGGCCGAGCTCGACGCCGCCCTCGATGCGCTGGTGAACGGTGCCGATGCCTCGGCATCCGACGACGTTGAGGGCGTCGAGGCCGAGGCCGACGCCGCCGAGGTCATCGAGACCGCTGCCGCCGAGGATGCGCCCGCTGCTGAGACCTCCGATGAGCAGGCCGAGGATCCCTACGCCGCATTCAAGCTCGAGCTGCGCACCAAGCCCGGCAAGTGGTACGTGATCCACAGCTACGCCGGCTACGAGCGCAAAGTGAAGTCGAACCTGTGGAACCGTCGCGAGACGATGGGCGCGGTCGACGACATCTTCGAGATCCAGGTCCCCATGGAAGAGGTCATGGAGGTCAAGAACGGCCAGCGCAAGATGGTCACCCGCGTGCGGGTGCCCGGCTACGTGCTGGTCCGCATGCACCTCAACGAGAACTCGTGGTCGGTCGTCCGGCACACCCCGGGCGTCACCGGCTTCGTCGGCAACGCCCACAACCCGGTGCCGCTGCGCTTCAACGAGGCGTTCGAGATGCTGAAGAGCACGGTCGAGCTCGAGCCGGTGCTCGCCAAGTCGAAGGCCGCCGCCGGCGCCGCCGAGGCGGGCAACGTCGAGATCGACTTCGAGATCGGCGAGACCATCACGATCAAGTCGGGCTCCTTCGAGGGGCTGCCCGGCACCATCAGCGAGATCAACCCGGCATCGGGCAAGCTCACGGTGCTCGTCTCGCTCTTCGAGCGCGAGACCCCGGTCGAGCTCAGCTTCGACCAGGTCACCAAGATGCTCTGACGTGCCGGATCCCGGATCGCCGTGCGATCCGATCCCGCACTACAATTGAAGACTTCCGCGGACAGCCGGTCCGCGGATACAGCACCCGGGAACGGCCTGGGGAGCGGGAGGGGCCGGTG
>CAMFIY010000371.1 GCA_945952575.1 uncultured Leucobacter sp. | reverse complement strand
GGTTAACACCCCGCCGGCCCGCCGTTACCGTCACTCTGGAGCGCCCCCACATGGCTGATGCCCTCCCCCTGCTGCAGGGGAAGATCACTGCGCCGCCGCTCCCCGCGCCGCTGGTCGTCCGGGAGCGGCTGACGCAGTCGATCCGACGACGGCTCCTCGCCCTCCCCACCCTCGTCGTCTGCGCCGCGGCGGGCGCCGGCAAGACGACGGCGGTGCGCGTCGCGCTGCAGGGCGACGACCGGGTCGCCTGGCTCACCATCGACGACGCGGACAGCGCGCCCGGCCGCCTGCTCACCTATCTCGCGGCATCGCTCGCGCACCTGGACCCGACCCTGCCCGAGCTGATCCGGAACACGATGGCGGCGAACGTGCCGCACACCGAGATCGCCGGACTCCTCGTCGAGAGCCTCTCGAGCCGCGGGCCGGCGACCGTCGTGCTCGACCAGGTGGATCGCATCGTGCAGGCGCCCCGGGCCATGGAGGTGCTCGACAGCCTCGTCCGGTTCCTGCCCCCCGGCGTCCGACTCGTGCTCGTCTCGCGCACGGCGTTCACGCTTCCGAGCGGATCCGATGCCGGCATGGAGCGGCTCGACTACCTGATCGACCGGGAGCTCGCGTTCACGGAGGCCGAGACCACCGAGGCCCTGCGCCTCGCCGGCGACACGACGAGCGATCCGGTCCAGGTGCAGTCCGAGACCGGAGGCTGGGTCATCGGGGTGCTCTTCGCGGGCACGAGCTCGCCGAGCACGCGCTTCTCGTTGCAGCCCGAGGTCGACCCGATGCACGCCTATCTCCGCGCGCACGTCCTCGACCTCCTGACGCCCGAGCTGCGCGAGTTCATGATCACGACGTCGCTGCTCACCGCCGTCGACGCGTGGCGGGCCGAGACGCTCGGGATCGAGCGGGCGGAGGCCCAGCTCACCGAGCTGCGGGCGCACCGGATGCCCGTGGTCTGGGAGCCGGGCGGCAAGTCGGTGCGCTACCATCCCGTGCTCCGGGACTACCTGCTACTCCTGCTCGGCCGACGCCCGCACGCCGCGGTCGTCGAGCTGCGGAAGCGCTTCGCCGGGCTCCTGTTCTCGCAGAGCTTCATGATCGAGGCGACCGAGGAGTACCTCGCGATCGGAGCCTACGCCGAGGCGCTCCCCGCCGCCGAGGTCGCGATCTTCAGCCTCATCGACCGGCAGGACTTCGACGTGGCGGATCGCTGGCTCGACCGGCTGGCGGGGCAGGGCGAGTCGTCGGTGAGCCCGCTCACCGACGCGGAGCTGATGCTCGCGGTGGCGCGCGAGGAGTACTGGCGGGGGGTCCGCATCGCCGACCAGCTGCTCGCGCTCGGGCAGCGGGAGGAGCTCGCGGCGCACTCGAGCCGGGCCGCCGCCATGATGGTCTGGTGCTACTACCACGCCTGTCGCACCGAGGACATGAGGCAGATCCTGGCGGTGGCTCCGCCGAGCCCCGAGCTCAGCGCCGCCACGTCGCTCGTGTCGCTCATCTCCAGTCACCCGCCCGAGCTGCCGAAGGAGCTGGAGGACGGCACGATGCGCGCCCTGCTGGTGCGCCTGCAGTACTGGAACGGACAGCTCGGGCTCGCCGCCCAGCAGGGCGAGTCCGACGATTCGGACGCGCTCACGCGGCCCTGGCGCATCAACGCGCTGCGCGCGGTCGGCGACCTCGAACTGGCGCTGCACCTCTACCGGCGGCTCGAGGCGGCCGGCATGCTCACCGCCGGCACGCTGTCGGTCGTGGGCACCGATCTCTTCACCGATCTGCGGCTCGAGGAGGAGGCGCGCGCCGCGCTCGAGCGCGGCCTGCGGGAGTCCCGGCGGATCGGCTCGATCGTCTGGGAGCTCTTCGGGCGGATCTCCGAGGCGAAGCTCGAGCTGCGGTTGATGGGCGACCCGGATCGCGGGCTCGAGGTGCTGGAGGAGATCGAACGATCCCCGCACGCGCGGCAGTACCGGTCCACGAGCGAGCACCTGGACACCTGGTTCGGGTACGCCTACCTCCTGCTCGACCGGAATGCCGAGGCGCACGAGCGGCTGACGCGCGCACTGGGGTCGATGCGCGAATCGGGGCGGATCCTCGAGATGCCCACCGCCGCGGTCTACCTCGCGGAGGCGTCCTGGCGCATCGGCGACGAGGATCGCGCCGACGAGCTGCTCGATCTCGCACGCGACGCCGCCCTCGCCCAGCAGACCGATGAGGTGCTGGTCCGCGCCCTGCGCGAGCTGCCGGATGTGCTCTCGCGCAAACTCGACGGGATGCGGCACGCCGAGCCGTTCTGGGTGCAGCTCGGCAAGCGGGTGCTCGCGCCGGGCGCCGCGCGCGTGGTGTCGGCGCAGCTGAGGATCTCGGTGCAGGAATTCGGCACGCCCGCGATCCTGGTCGGGAGCGCACAGGTGCGCCCGCGGATCGCGAAGTGCACGGAGCTGCTGGCCTATCTCGCCACCACCCCCGATCTGTCGGCGACGCGGGAGGAGCTCCTCGACGTGCTCTTCGACGGCTCGAGCACCGATGCCTCCCGCTCCTACCTGCGGCAGGTCGTGCACCAGCTGAGAGCGGTGCTGCCGGAGGGGATCGGGCCGGCGCTCACCGACGGCGAGGTCGCGTTCACCGGCAAGGTGGAGCTCGAGAGCGCGGCGTCGCGGCTGCTCAGGGTGCGGCAGCAGCCGACGAGCAACGAGCCGCGGAAGCGATTGGAGGAGATCGAGGCCGCGCTCGCGATCGCCCACGCCGGCGCGTTCCTGCCGAAGTCGAAGACGGGTTGGGCCGAGGAGCGGCGCGCCGAGATCGAGGCGGCCATCACCGACCTGCAGTTCGAGGCCGCGCAACTCGCGTTCGACTCGGCGCAGTACGCGCAGGCGGCTGCGCTCGCCGCGCGCGTGGTGACGGCCGACCCGCTTCGGGAGTCGGCCTGGCGGCTGCGCATGCGCACCGCCGCGCTGCTCGGATCCTTCGACGACGTGCTGGCGCTCTATGCGGAGTGCGCGGCGGCGCTCTCCGGAATCCAGGCCCAGCCGACCTACGAGACGCGCGCGCTGCTGGATCAACTGCGCCGCTGATTCTCTTCCCCCTCAGCTACCCTCCCTCCCTTCCTTCCCTCCCTCCCTCCCTCCTCGAGGAGTCGCAACA
>CAMFIY010000370.1 GCA_945952575.1 uncultured Leucobacter sp. | reverse complement strand
TCTTCGAGCTGCGCGAGCAGATCGCTGAGCTGTTCCGGGCGGAGGGGACGCCGACGACTCCCGAGCAGATCCTCGTCACCCACGGCGCGCAGCAGGCCATCAACCTGCTCGTCGGGGCCTGCGTCGAACCCGGCGATGTCGTGCTCGCCGAGGAGGTCACCTGGCCGGGAGTGACCGACAGCGTCAGCCTGCGCGGCGGCACCGTGCACGGCATCCCGATGGGCGCCGAGGGCTTGGACGTCGATGCCCTCGAGACCGCGATGATCCGGCTGCGGCCGGTCCTCGTCGCGCTCAACCCCCATCACCACAACCCGACGGGGACCAGGATGCCGCGCGAGGCGCGGGCGCGGGTCGCCGAGCTCTCGGCCCGCTACGGCGTGCCGGTGGTCGAGGACCGCGTGGTGGCGGGCATCTCCTTCGACGGCGTCGTGCCGCCTCCCCTCGCCGCGGAGCGCCCGGATGCGCCCGTCATCGTGGTCGAGTCCGTCTCGAAGTGGGCCTGGGCGGGTCTGCGGGTCGGATGGCTGCGCGCCGATCCCGTGCTCGTGCGGCGACTGCGCGGCGCCCGGCAGCTCGCGGATCAGTCGACGAGCGTGCCCGCGCAGCTGCTGGCACTGGACCTTCTGGCGCACGCGGCCGAGCTGCGTCGCGATGTCGCGCGGGTGCATCGGACCCGCCTCGGCCTGCTGACCGGACTGCTCGCCGAGGAACTGCCCGACTGGAGTTACCGCCTGCCGCAGGGCGGTCTCTCGCTGTGGGCCGCCATGCCGGCGGGCTCGGCCGAGGCGCTCTCCCGCGCGGCCGCGGTGCACGGGGTGTCCGTCGCCGGAAGCGGCGAGTTCGTGGCCGCCGGACCATCGCCGGACGATCACATCCGGATTCCGTTCACCGCCCCGGACGAAATGCTGGCCGAGGGCCTCCACCGCCTCGGTTCCGCCTGGCAGGAGTACCGCGGGACGCTGTGATCCGAGACCGCTCCGTACGTCGAGCCGACCGATCTCAGGCCGAGACCGGCCGTGGCCGCTCGGGCAGGCCGACGGCCGGCACGGCATCGCCGCGGTAATCCAGGTAGCCGCGCTGGATCTCGATCTGATCGGCGATGTACCTCGCATCGTGCCAGACGCCCCAGATGAAGCTCGATCCGCGTCGCGACTGCCAGGGGAGGCCCAGGTAGTAGACGCCCGGCTCTGCGGACACGCCGCGCTCGTGCTTCGGACGGCCGCTTCCGTCGGTGGCCGCCTCGGGCAGCCAGGAGTAGTCCGCGCGGAAGCCGGTGGCCCAGACGATCGAGGTGACGCCGGCGGCCGCCAGGTCGAGCTCGCGCAGCGGATCGGCGACGGAGTCGGGCAGCGGACCGAGCTCGCGCGCCTCCGGCTCCTCGGGCAGGTCGATCCCCGTCCGGGCGATGTAGGCGTCCGCCTCGTCGAGCACGGAGAGGTAGTTCTGGTCGCCGAGGCGCACGTCCCGCTCCAGGTCGCCGCCGAACACGATTCGCCCGTCCTCGTACGACTCCGCGCGGCCGACCAGGGTGATGCCGTCGGCTGCGAGGTTGCGGAAGTCGATCGTGCGGCCCCCGTTCGCACCGCTCACGGCGATGGTCGTGTGCTCGGCTCCCGCCGGCGGAGTCGACTTCTCCCAGAGTCCGAGCGTGCCGAGCCACCAGACGAAGCTCCGGCCGCGATAGCGCTGCGGCGGGCGGTCGTGGGCGCCGACCGCGAGATAGACCTCGCGCCCGGACTGGCGCAGCTCGTCCGCGATCTGAACGCCGGAGGATCCTGCCCCCACGACCATGACGGCGCCCTCGGGCAGCTGCTGCGGGTTGCGATAGCCGCTCGAGTGCAACTGCTCGACGCCCGCGGACTCGGGCACCACCGGGGGGAACGACGGAACCTGGAACGCTCCGGTCGCCGCGACGACGTAGCGCGCCTCGATCGGGCCGGCGCTGGTCTGCGCGACGAAGCCGCCTGTCCCGGGGTTGCGGCGGACCTCGGTCACCTCCACCCCGGTGCGCACGGGGGCGCCGATCATTTCGGCGTACGCCTCGAAGTACGCGGCGACGCGTTCCTTGGGGGCGAAGGCGTCCTGATCCACGTCGTCGAAGTCGAGACCGGGGAAGCGATCGTGCCAGGCGGGTCCGTTCGCGACCAGGGAGTCCCAGCGCTCCGAGCGCCAGCGCTCCGCGATCCGGTTCCGCTCGAGCACCAGGTGGGGGATGCCGCGGGCGCTCAGGTGCTCGCTGATCGCGATGCCCGCCTGCCCGGCGCCGACGACGAGGACTTCGGTGGCCTCGGCTTCTGTGCTCGCCATGATTCTCTCCGCTCAGATGTCAGATGGACGACTCGTGATCCCTAGCAAACTGCACGGGCTGCGGTCTGCGCCAATACACGTTCGTGCTGCACTACATCTCTTGCGCAGATGCAGTGTCCCGATTGGATCGGTTTCGTGAATGCTCAGGCGTCCGTGCCGACGGGTGGACCCGCATCTGGGCCGGCCTCGGCGACCAGTTCGCGGATCGCCTGCTCCACGGCGAGGGAGCGCGCCGAACGATGGACCTGCGCGAGCGCGGAGACCGCGATGCGGAGGCTCTGGACGGGGTCGTCGATCGCGAGCGCGACCGTCTTCGTCCCGGCGTAGGTGTACTCGGTGCGCGGCCGCTGGTTGAGGAGCGAGTATCCGAGCCCGGTGGCCACCAGCGAGCGGACCGTCTCGTAGCTCGAGCTTCGGTACTTCACCTCGGGGGAGATGCCTGCAGTGCGCAGGATCCCGAGGAAGTAGTCCCGGCTGCTGGGGAGGTCGAGGAGCACGAACGGGTCGTCCGCCAGCTCGGCGAGGGCCACGCTCTCGCGCTCGGCGAGCCGATGATCCTCGTGCACCAGGACGTGCGGCGGGAACTCTCCGACGATCCTGCGCTCGATCCCCTCATCCTCGGTGAGGTCGTAGCTGATCGCGATCTCGGCCCGGCCGCCGCGGAGCGCGGCGATGCTCTCCTCGTGATCGCCCTCGATCGTCGCGACGTGCAGCTCGGGATGCTTCTCCTGCAAGCGGCCGAGCAGCCGAGGCAGCAGGAACGGTGCGAGTGTGTTGAAGCAGGCGACGGTGATCGATCCGCGGATGTCGCTCTGCTCGGATCGGATCGACTCGATCGTGT
>CAMFIY010000369.1 GCA_945952575.1 uncultured Leucobacter sp. | reverse complement strand
GCAGCGTCAGATGTGTATAAGAGACAGGATCATGGACTCCAAGAACTCCCAGATGGGCGGCAAGGAGTCGATCTCGGACACCGCGAAGGTGCTCTCCCGCATGGTCGAGCTGATCGTGTGGCGCACCTATGCGCACGCGGGTCTCGAGGAGATGGCGGCGAACGCGAGCGTGCCGGTGATCAACTCGCTGAGCGACGACTTCCACCCGTGCCAGATCCTCGCCGATCTGCAGACCATCCGCCAGCACAAGGGCGAGCTCGCCGGGCTCTCGGCCGCCTTCATCGGCGACACCGCGAACAACATGGCGCACTCCTACCTGCTCGGCTTCGCCACGGCGGGCATGCACATCCGCGTCGGCGGCCCCGCGGGCTACTCGCCGCGCGCGGACATCGTCGCCGACGCGCAGCGGATCGCCGCCGAGACGGGCGGCAGCGTCACCGTGACCGACGACCCGGTCGTCGCGGTGGCCGGCGCCGACGCGGTGATCACGGATACCTGGGTGTCGATGGGGCAGGAGGAGGAGAAGGCGGCCCGCGTCGCGACCTTCGGCGCCTACCGGGTCACGCCGGAGCTCATGGCGCACGCGAAGCCCGACGCCGTGTTCCTGCACTGCCTCCCGGCGTACCGGGAGTTCGAGGTGGATGCCGCGGTGATCGACGGCCCGCAGAGCGTGGTGTGGGACGAGGCCGAGAATCGCGTGCACGCGCAGAAGGCGCTCATGGCCTGGCTGCTCGCGCAGAACTAGACCTGTGCGGTCCGGCTTCAGTTGGCACTTTCTCGCTGAATGAGGCTCGAGACCGCATACAAGTGACGACTGAATGAAGAACGATGAGGTGGTCGAGATGACCGAGAGCACGAATCGCGCGGCCGAGAGCGGGGCCCTCTGGGGCGGCCGTTTCGCGAGCGGGCCCTCGCCCGAGCTGCAGCAGCTCAGCAGGTCGACGCAGTTCGACTGGGTGCTGGCGCAGTACGACATCCGCGGATCCCAGGCGCACGCGGCCGCGCTCGCCGCCGCCGGCTATCTGAGCGACGCCGAGCTCGCCGACATGCGCGCGGCGCTCGACGAGCTCGCCGCCCGAGTGGCGGACGGCCGGTTCGCGCCCGCACCGGACGACGAGGACGTGCACTCGGCGCTCGAGCGCGGCCTGATCGAGATCTCGGGCCCGGCTCTCGGCGGCAAGCTGCGCGCCGGTCGCAGCCGCAACGACCAGATCGCCACCTTGGTACGGCTCTACCTGCTCGATCACGCCGACGTGATCCGCGGGCTCCTGATCGATCTGATCCGGGCGGTCCGCGGCCAGGCGCTCGCTCATCCGACGGCGATCCTGCCCGGTCGCACGCATCTGCAGCACGCCCAGCCGGTGCTCCTCGCGCATCAGCTCGCGGCACACGCCTGGCCGCTGGTCCGGGATCTGGAGCGCCTGCGCGACTGGGCGCGGCGCGCGATCCGCTCGCCCTACGGCGGCGGCGCGCTGGCGGGCAGCTCGCTCGGCCTCGATCCGCGTCTCGTCGCGAACGAGCTCGGCCTCGGCGACCCGCTCGACAACTCGATCGACGGCACCGCCGCGCGCGATGTCGTCGCCGAGTTCGCCTTCATCTGCGCCCAGATCGGCATCGACCTCTCGCGCCTCAGCGAGGAGATCATCATCTGGAACACCAAGGAGTTCGGCTTCGTCCGGCTCCACGACGGCTACTCGACCGGGTCGAGCATCATGCCGCAGAAGAAGAACCCCGACATCGCCGAGCTCGCGCGCGGCAAGTCCGGCCGTCTCATCGGGAATCTGACCGGCCTGCTGGCGACCCTCAAGGGGCTGCCGCTCGCCTACAACCGCGATCTGCAGGAGGACAAGGAGCCCGTCTTCGACTCGGTGCAGCAGCTCGAGGTGCTCCTCCCCGCATTCACCGGCATGGTGGCCACCCTGACCTTCGACACGGAGCGGATGGCCGCGCTCGCGCCGCAGGGCTTCTCGCTCGCGACCGACGTCGCCGAGTGGCTGGTCAAGCAGGGCGTCACCTTCCGCGATGCGCACGAGATCTCGGGGGAGCTGGTCCGCTTCTGCGAGGAGCGCGGGATCGAGCTGCACGAGCCGTCCGACGCCGAGCTCGCCTCGGTCTCGGCGCACCTGACACCTGCGGTGCGCGACGTCCTCACGATCGAGGGCTCGGTGAACAGCCGCGTCGGTGCCGGCGGCACGGCGGCGGTGCGCGTCGCCGAGCAGCTGGATCGTCTCGGCGAGCTGATCGAGGAGTTCGCTCCCTAAGCCGTCGGCTGCCGCGCCGCGCTGCGCAGCAGCGGACGGGTGGCGCGGAGCGCCCCGGCCACGATCACGATCCCGAGCCCGACGGTTCCGACGATCGTGATCATCGAGAGCGGCGCGAAGACGAGCGCGCCGCCGACGAGCGGCATGAGCAGCATCGCCGCGATCGCCGCCGAGCCCAGCGAGGCGAGGAGGAGCGGCAGCATCGTCGCCGCCCGTCGTGCGCGGTCCTGCACCTCGAGCGGTGCGCCGATCACTTCGAGCGAGCGCACGATGTCGCGGCGGTCCAGGATCTGGGCGGCCTGGCCCACGCCGACCGAGCAGGCCACCATGATGAAGGTGCCGACGACGGTGATGATGAGTCCGGTCCGTATGTCGGAGACCAGGTAGGCGTCGGGGCCGGACGCCCGCTGGCTGCTCGCGGCCACCTCGAGGATCGAGACGCCCGCCCCGGCGAAGACCGCCATGAAGCTCGACATCGCGACTCCGGAGACCTGCCGCCACGCGGTGCGCGGGGATTCGAGGACGGCTCGCGCCGCGAGCAGCTGCTCGGGCGTCTGCGCCCGCCTGACCCGTCCGCGGGCCAGCACTCCGACGAACCAGGCGCCGATGACGTCGATGGCGAAGAGCGTCACCGCGAGAGCGACGCCGATCGCGGCGATGATCATGGCCGCGCCGCCGAACGCCTGCAGCTGCCCCATCGCCGTCGCCGCGAGCACGATGCCGAGCGCCGCGATCAGGGCGGGCAGCCAGGGGTTCCGCGCGGGTCGCTGTTTCAGTGCGACTCCCAGCGGCGAGATGATGACGCGGCGCAGGCTCACCGCGGCGCTGACCGTCGCGATGAGGCCGACGCCCGCGATGATGGCGGCGGACGCCCAGAGCGGGAGCGC
>CAMFIY010000368.1 GCA_945952575.1 uncultured Leucobacter sp. | reverse complement strand
CACTGGACCGAACCTTCGGTGACGCCGGCGATGATCTGCTTGTGGAAGATCGTGTAGGCGGCGATCACGGGCAGCGTGATCATCGAGAGCGCCGCGAACAGCATCGGATAGTCGGTCGCGTACTTGCCGATGAAGGCGAGGAGGCCCGCCGGGATCGTCCGGAGGTCGTCCTGCGTCACATACAGGAGCGCGAGCAGGAACTCATTCCAGGTGGAGAGGATCGAGAACACCGCCACCGTCGAGATGCCCGGCGCCATCAGCGGCATGACGATCTGCACCAGCGTGCGGAAGTCTCCGGCACCGTCCATCCGCGCCGCTTCGAAGATCTCGCGCGGGATCGAGTCGAGATACCCCTTGAACAGGAACACCGCGAGGGAGAGCCCGAGGCCGGCATAGGAGATGACGAGCACCCAACGGGTGTCGAGCAGGTACACCGCGTCGAAGAGTCGCGACTGCGCCGTGAGATACGACTGGACGGGCAGCAGGAGTCCGATGGCGAACGGCGCCAGCAACCAGCCGCTTCCCCGGAACTTCAGCCGGCTGAAGGCGTACGCGGCTGCGAGTCCGGCGATGAGGATGATGGAGACCGCCGCGACCGTCGTGAAGAGGCTGTTCAGCACGTAGCCGCCGAGGTCGCCGCGCTCCCAGGCCTTCGCCCAGGCGCCCCAGTCGGGGTCCGAAGGGAGCGCGAACGGGGCGTCGAAGATCTCTCGCTTCGTCTTGAAGGACGACATGACCATCCAGCCGAGCGGCACGATGTAGACGAGCGAGAGTGCGATCATCACCGCGTGGTACAGCGTGCGGCTGCCGACGACGGCGATGAGCGCGCCGTGCGAACGGGTTCGGGCCGGCTCAGTACTCAATGCGCTCGCCTCCGCTCTTGGCGCGCATCTTGACCATGAAGAGGCCGAGCGCGATCAGCACCACCGTCATGATCGTGGAGAGCGCCGCGCCGTAGCCGAGATCCCGGTAGACGAACACCACCTGAACGAGATACGTGGTGATGATCTCAGTCGCATGGTCCGGGCCGCCGTTCGTCATGACGTAGAACAGATCGAAGCTCTGGAACCCGCCGGTGACGCAGAGGAGCACCGCGATCTCGATGATCGGTCGGATGATGGGCACCTTGACGCTGAAGAAGATGCGCCATTGACCCGCGCCGTCGAGGCGCGCCGCATCGACGAGGTTCTGCGGGATGCGCTGCAGCGCGGCATAGAAGATCGCCATGTAGAAGCCGGCGTAGATCCAACCGGAGACGATGCTCACCGCGATGAGGGCGGTCGCGGGATCCCCGAGCCAGACCCGGGCGAGCTCGTTCAGCCCGATCGCCCGCAACGCGGAGTTGATGAGGCCGATGTCGTCGCTGTAGACGAAGCCCCAGAGCACTGCGATGGCGATCATCGGCAGCGTCACCGGGACGAAGAAGGCGACTCGGTAGAAGCCGGTCTTCCGGCCCGCCATGGTGACGAGGCCGGCCAGCAGGAGCCCGACGAGGACCTCGACGATGAGCGTCAACCCGATGTATGCGAAGGTATTGAGGTACGCGCGGAGGTAGATGTCGTCCCGGAACGCGCGGAAGAAGTTCTCCAGTCCGGCGAAGCGGAGCGTGTCGGTGCCGCTCCATGAGGTGAAGCTCAGCAGCGTGTTCGCCAGCATCGGGATGAGCACGACGAAGGCGAAGATCGCCACCGCCGGCGCGATCAGCAGGTAGGGCGACCACACGCGTGTGGGTTTCAACGAGAACTCCTCTGTTCCGTCGTGCGGGCGGTGTCCGGTGTGCCGTGCCCGGCGGCGACTCCCGATCGGAGTGCGCCAGCCGGGCCCGGCGATCACATCGCGTCGATCCTACGCTGCGCGGTGTCGAGCGCTTTCTGCGGGGTCTCGGTCCCGCCGATCACCGACGCGGCCGCGCCGTAGAACAGGTTCGCGATCTCGAGATTCTTGTAGTTGTCCGCGGGGAGGACCAGGTCGGTGGCGGCGGAGAGCATCTTGCCGAGCTCGATGGTGCGGGGGTCGGCGTCGACGCCGTCGAAGGCGTTCTCGGCGAGCGGGACGAGACCCGATTCGGCCCACATCTTGGTGCCCTCTTTCGACGCCACGAGTGCGAGGAAGTCGATGGTCTCCTCGGCGTGCTCGGACTTGGCGTTCACCATGAACCCGGTCGATACGCCGAGCACGGTGTCCTGCGGACCGGTGCCGTCGGTGAACTCGGGCATGTTGAAGAAGGAGAAGTTGAGGCCGTCCGCATTCTCGACCGCGTCCGCCATGAGCCAGCTGCCGATCTGGTGGGTGACGCCTCGCTGCAGGAAGAACTGGGTCATCGCCTCGTCGTCGGCGAGCGCGTTCACGCTCGGATTCACATACGGCGCCAGTTCTGCGAGCTTCTCGAACGCGGCGACCATCTCCGGCGAGTTCATCGGAGCCTTGCCGTCGATCACCGCCGCGTAGGCCTCGTCCCCGAGCATGCGGGAGGTGATGTGGGAGGCGATGCTGCCGACCGGCCACTGATCCTTGTTGCCCTGGATCAGCGGGACCTTGCCCGCATCCTTCAGCTTCTGATTCGCGGCGATGTATTCGTCCCAGGTCTTCGGAACCTCGATGCCGAGCTTCTTGAACGCGTCGACGTCGTACCAGATCACGTTGGTCACATCACCGGTCCACGGCACCATGTAGATGCCGGATCCGTCGACGTCCATGTTGTTGAAGGCGCCCTCGCTGAAACGGCCGGCGAAGCGGGGGCCTGCGAGTGCCTCGCTGAGGTCGGCCCCGTTGCCGTCCGCGACGTGCCCGGCCATGCGCGCACCGGACCACTCGAAGAAGGCGTCCGGGGCTTCACGACTGGTGAGCAGCGTGGCCAGGCCGGTCGTCTGATAGACGTCGTCTTCCTGAATGACGATCTCGACCTTCCGGCCCGGGTACTTGTCCTCGTATTCGTCTTTGAGCGTGTCGAAGTTCTTGTCGACCGCATCGCCCGAGGAACCCATCGCGATGCGGATCGTCACGTCGTCGGCACCGCTCGAGTTGGGGCTGCAGGCGGCGAGCCCCGCAACCACGGCGAGCGCGGTCGCGGAGGCGAGAAGCGTTCGGACATGTGCGGCGCTGCGCATGTGATCACCTTCCAAGTTAGTAAAGTTTCCTATCTCAAACGCTGTCTC
>CAMFIY010000367.1 GCA_945952575.1 uncultured Leucobacter sp. | reverse complement strand
TGTATTTGGTGTTTATTTTGGGGCAGATGTTGGTGCGCAGACTCCGCAACCGACGCGCGTAGCCCTTTCGCGCGGACGGCTGCGGGTCTAGCCTGAGGATCATCCGCCCGCGAGAGGAGCCCGCATGACCCGCGCCCTGGTGATCGTCGACATCCAGAACGACTACTTCCCCGGCGGAGCCTATCCGCTCGTCGGGCCGGAGGCCGCCGCTGAGGCGGCTGCGCGCGTGCTCGCGGCGTTCCGCTCCTCGGGCGCGCCCGTGATCCACATCCAGCACGTGTGGGATGCGCCGGATGCCGCGTTCATGCGGCCGGGCACCCGCGGCGTCGAGATCAACGCATCCGTCGCGCCGGAGGCCGACGAACCGGTCGTGCAGAAGACCGAGCCGAACGCGTTCCTCGGCACCGATCTCGCCGAGCGGCTCGAGACGCTCGGGGCCGAGCGGATCGTCGTCGTCGGGATGATGACGAGCATGTGCGTCGACTCGACCGTGCGCGCCGCAGCGGAGCGCGGCCTCGCGGTGCAGCTGGTGCACGACGCGTGCGCCGCACCGGATCTGGAGTTCGGCGGCGTCGCCGTTCCCGGCGCTCAGGTGCACGCCGCGTTCATCGCGGCGCTCGGCGATTTCGCCGAAGTGCTCGCCTCGGCCGATTTCTGATCGGCGCGTGCTGCTGCGCCGCGGGTCGGGCGGGGATACAGTTTCCTCAGTCAGGGGGACGAAGGGGGTGACACATGCCATCGACCGCAATGCCCGGGCGCCGCGGCGTCCTCGCCGGGCTCGCCGCGGCCGGCGCGAGCGCGGCGATGCTGGTCCGAGCCTCCCCCGCTCAGGCGGCCGAGGACTACACGCCGAAGCCCCATCAGGCGACGCCGATCCCGAGCGCTGAGGAGCTGCACCTCATCCGGCGCTGGAGCTACGGCTACCGGCCCGCCCAGCTGAGCGCGGTGCGCGATGCCGGTGGCGCGGATGCCTGGTTCGAGGCCCAGCTCGATCCCGGCAGCGTGACCGAGTCCGCGCTCGGAGCCGCGGTCGACAGCTGGTGGGACTGCCTGAGCAAGAGCCCCGACGAGATCGTTCAGCGGGACAAGGACGGCGTCGAACGGGCCTGGGTGGCGATGGCGAACTATGCCCGCTTCGCACTGCTCAAGCGCATGGAGTCGAGCCGTCAGCTGCTCGAGCTGATGACCGAGTTCTGGGAGGACCACCTCTACGTGCCGCTCGACGACGACGGCGTGTACCCGTTCCGCATCAGCTTCGGCCAGGGCATCCGCGAGCGCGCGCTCTCGAGCTTCGAGGAACTCCTGCAGTTCGCCACCGTGCATCCGGCGATGGGGTGCTCGCTCGACAACGCCGGATCCACCAAGCGGGCCATCAACGAGAACCTGGGCCGCGAGCTCCTCGAGCTGCACACGGTCGGCCAGGGCGGCTACAGCGAGGACGACGTCAAGAACTCGGCACGGATCCTGACGGGGTACCGGGTCAAGATGTGGACGACGTGGAACGTCGCGTACGTGCCGGGCGACCACTACGTCGGGCCGATCGCGGTCATGGACTTCGCCCACCCCAACGACCAGGCCGACGGCCGGGAAGCGGTGAGGGCCTACCTCTCGTATCTGGCCCACCACCCGAGGACCGCGCAGCGCATCGCGCGGAAGCTGGCTCGGCGCTTCGTGGGCGACACCCCGTCCCAGGCGCTCGTCGACGAGCTCGCGCGGGTCTATCTCGAGAACGGCACCGAGGTGAAGCCGGTCCTGCGCGCGCTCGTCGCGCACGACGAGTATCGCGCGTCGACCGGCGCGAAGGTGAAGACGCCGACCGACGAGGTGGTCGCCATGTTCCGCGCCCTCGGCGCGCGGTTCGCGAAGCCGGCGGGCGGTGCCGCCGGGGACGACTACGGCGCGAACGCGATCCTCTGGGTCTCCGAATCGATCGGCGCGACGCCCTGGTCGCACCCGCGGCCGGACGGCCCGCCGGCCGGCAACTCGGCCTGGGTCTCTCCCTCCCGCTTCCTCGGTTCGTGGAAGGCGCACTGGGAGGCCGCGAACATCTGGTGGCCGACGAAGGGGATCGCCTACCCGGCGCTCGCGAGCCGCATCCCGGCGGGCGGACTCGTCCTCGCCGAGTTCATCGACCACCTGTGCCGCACGCTGATCGGCGAGGAGAGCACGGCGAGACTGGTCGAGGCCTGCTGCCTCGCGCTCGAGAAGAGCCCTTCCGCGCCGACGACCTCCGACCAGGTGGGCCGCCTGCTCACCCTGATCCTCGACCAGCCGAACTTCTACCTGCGCTGAGGGGCGATCCACTGTGACGAAGCAACGACTCACCGCCGCCCCGGCCGAAGACGCCGGCTCGACTGCAGCGATCGGGGCCGATCCCGGCTGCGCCGACTTCGTGAGCAGCATTTCCCGACGCACCGCGATCCGCTCGGCGATCGGGGTCGCGGCCGGTCTCGCGGTCGCGAGCTCCTTCGGCGACGCGTTCGTCGAGACCGCCTACGCCGCGGGCAGCACGGCGGCCGACCGCATGCTCGTGGTGCTCTCCCTGCGCGGCGGAGCCGACGGACTCTCGCTCGTCGTGCCGCACGGCGATCCGGTCTACTACCAGGCCCGCCCGGATATCGCGGTCCCCAAGGCCCGCCTGCTGGCGGGCAACTCCTTCTTCGGCCTGCATCCCGCGTTCAAGCCGCTCCTGCCGCTCTGGAACGAGGGGCGGATCGCCGCGATCCACGCCACGGGGCAGCGGATCACGACCCGTTCCCACTTCTCCGCGATGGAAGAGGTGGAGGACGCGGATCCCGGATCGGCCGAGCGGGTCGGCTGGCTCAACCGAATGGTCGGGCTGCGCGGGGAGGACATCGGGGATTCGCGCGCGCTCCAGCTGGGCGACTCGTCGATCGCGACTCAGCTCATCGGACCGGCTCCCGCCGTCGCGACCCCCGACCTGCGCAGCCTCGCCCTCGCCGGCCCCGAGGGCCGCCAGGCGGCGCCGTGGGAGAGCGGGCTGAGCACGCTGTGGCAGGGGGCGCCCAGCACGGTGGCGTCGGGCGGCAGCCGGGCGATCGCCGTGTCGAAGGCCTACGCGCCGGCCCGCAACCGCGCCGCGAGCTCCGTGGCCTACCCCTGTCTCTTATACACATCTGACGCTGCCGACGATCTTACGCGTGTAG
>CAMFIY010000366.1 GCA_945952575.1 uncultured Leucobacter sp. | reverse complement strand
GGTCGATCGTGTCGTGCTCGCCCTCGGCGACGGTCTGATCGTAGAGCCCGAGGATCTCACCCAGGTGGAAGGTCTGCGGAGCCCGGGCCGCGTACAGGTGCTCGCGAGGGAGCACCTCCCCGATCTCCTCCTCGTCCTCCGAGATCACGATCGTCTCGTTGATCTTGGTGCAGGTGATCGCGTTGCCCTTCAGGGTCGCGACCCGGATGTTCTCGGAGATGATCGCGTGATCGATCAGCGGTCGCACACCGTCGTGGATCAGCACGAGCGTGTCGTCCGGGCTGTCCAGCGAGACGGCTTGGAGCGCCTTGTGACGGGAGTCCTGCCCCGTGGCGCCTCCGTCGACGATCCAGCGCACCTTGCTGATCTCGAAACGGCGCACCAGCTTCTCGAGCTCGGCCCGGCCCTGCGGGAGGATCGCGATCGCGATCGCGTCGATCTCGGGATGGCTCTCGAAGATCTCGAGCGTGTGGATGATGATGGGCTTCCCGTGGATCTCGAGAAACTGCTTCGGCACGGAACCCGCGTTCATCCGCGAACCGATACCACCGGCGAAGAGAACGGCAACGTTCATGTGAACTCCTTAGCTAGCTCGTCCGCGCGCCGATCTCTGCAGGCAGAGCCGCGCGCCTGTCATCGTTACTCAGGAAGCCATGAGCTCTTCGATCTTGTCGACGATCCGGGCGGCGGCCTTGCCGTCGTCCATGCTGCCGCACATCTCGAGGAAGCTCGCGATCTTCCGATCGTAGTCGGCCTGGTCGAACCGGGCGATGTTCTCCGCCAGCGCCTGGTTCGACGTGGCCATGGTGAACGGGGTGTCGGCGAAGTCGTGGTAGAAGCCGCGCTGCTCGCTGTAGGCCGTGAGGTCGGTGGAGAAGAGGAACGCCGGCTTGTTCGTCAGGATGAAGTCGCACACCCAGCTCGAGTAGTCGCTGATGCCGGCCCCGGCGACCACGAGCAGCTCCTGCATGTCCGGGTAGAACGAGGCGTTGTGGCAGTAGGCGGGCAGGCCGGCGAGCCACTGATCCGCAGCTCGCTTGTTGGTGTTGTGGGTCCGGATCAGGATCTCCCACTCGCCGCCGAACTTGTCGGCCAGGGCGGTGCGGATGGCTGTGAAATCGACCCCGCTGAGCCGCGCGGTGCTGCGGTTGTCGTCATGCGTCGGCGCGTAGAGCACGAAGTTCTGGCCGGTGTCGACGATGTCGAGGCGATCCAGCACCTTCTTGCGCAGCCGGTCGGCGGTCTCCTGCGAACGGTCGAACAGCACGTCGTTGCGGGCGTGGCCGAGCATCGGCTTCGGCACGTCGGGCCAATAGGTGTTCGTGAACACCTCGTCCTCGAAGGTGCTGTTCGTCAGCACGAAATCGGTCTGCTCGTTGTCGAGCTTCTGCATGGTCTCGTAGAACTTGTGGTCGCCGCCCGCGCCCTCGAGCCGCTTCAGGCCCAGCGAGCCGTGCCAGGTCTGCAGCCAGTACTGCGACGGGCCCTTGGCGACCCCGGCGCGCTGCATGGAGTGGCCGTTCTGCACGACCACCTTGGCATTGGCGATGGCCTGGTAGAACTCGAGCGACTCGTGCGTCACGTAGCGGAAGCTGCTGGGGTAGGGCCCCACCGAGTCGCCGCGGAGCACCCAGGTCAGCTTGTAGGGCAGCTCGCGCCGCAGGATCTCCTCGGCGATGTACTTCGGGTTGCAGGTGTACTCGCCCTGCATGGCGACGAGCACGATCGAATCCTGCTTGACCTTCGCGCTCTGCGCGAGGCGGCGCTTGCCGAGCTGCGACAGGCGCGCATCGATGGGCCTCGTGAGGAAGCGCTGCACGATGAGGCTGAGGCCGCGCACGACGAACTGGAGCGCCCGGAAGAGGAGCTCGACGATGCGGAAGATGAGTCCGACGAATGACGTGAGCGGTTGTCCGTCGATCAGTTTGTTATTGATGGCTTCTTTCCCTTGACTAGAGGCCGTCGACGAAACTGGCGAGGTGGCGCTGGGTTCGGTTGCGGAGCTCGCTGCGCCGCTCCGGGTCGGGTTCCGGCATGTCGTTCTTCACGAGCATGGCCGCGATCTTCTGGGCGTCGAGTTCGGTCTCGTCGAAATACCGATCGCGCAGACCGGTGAGCTTCGTGAGGAACTGGAGCTTCTCGCCCCAGATCATGCCGACGACGGGCACGTCGATCGCGTACGCCGTGATGCCGGCGTGCATGCGCGCGCTGAGGATGATGTCGAAGCCGGCGACGAGATTGACGAACTCCGCCGAGGTCCTCGGAGCACTGATGAGCCGGTCCTTGTGCAGATTCATGCTGTTGACCAGGGCGGCGCCGAACTTCTGATCGACCTTCATACCGTTGGAGAAGAGATAGAAATCCGCGTCGAGGCGCTGGAGTTCGGCGATGAGGCTCCGATAGAAGTTGATGATGAACGCCCGGGATGCGTCGCCGCCGTAGGTTCCGAAATTGTTGGGGTTGATCAGGTTGATGCCGATCCGGTTGCCGGAGGTGGAGGCGGCCCTGGCCTTCTCCACTGCAGCCCGATCGACGATCTCCATCTCCTTGAGCCAGAACACGGGGTCGCCGACGCGCTCGGTCACGATGCGCTCGTTCGTGATGTAGTGGTCGTTCAGCGTGTCGATGTCGTCGCGCGTGGTGATGACGCGCACGTTGTCGAGGTTGAGCATCTTCTTCAGCCGCTGCGAACGGATATCGGTCTCGCTGTAGCCCTCGACCCCGACCGCGTTCATCATCACGGGAATCCCGCGCTCGTGCGCGATCTTCAGGATCAGCTCGTCGAGATAGTTCAGTCCCTGCGTCTTGAACTTGATGAAGCCGCCCCCGGCGAAGACGATGGCGTCGAGGTTTCTGAGCTGCTGGTCGAAGTACCAGCCGAGTTTGATCTTCCAGAGCAGCGTGTTGTAGAGGTACTCGGCTTTGGGGCCGCGGAGCACCGACAGGATGGGTCGCTGGAAGTCGGCCATGATCTCGGCTGCCCGGAAGTTGAAGCGCCTGATGCCCTGCCGGACGGCCTTTCCGCGAGGATCCACGTCGACGTCGACGAGCATAAGATCCGGGTCGTGCGTACGCAGGAGATACTTCGCGGCTTCGACCAGGAGGAAGTCGCCGACGTTTTCGTTTGTTGTCAGGCCCACGACCCCGCTAGTTCTTCTCATACCAGAAGC
>CAMFIY010000365.1 GCA_945952575.1 uncultured Leucobacter sp. | reverse complement strand
GGTCGGGCGATCGAGGCGCCCTCTGCGATCGTCGGCGGGCGTCCTCCGACGCGATCCGCGGACGCGTCCTCGGCGGCGAGCGCCTCGACGATCGCCGCCCAGTGCTCGGGCTGCCCGACGAGCAGCCGGGGCAGACGGTCGATCGAGCCGGCGCGCAGGAGCTCGCCGAAGCCGATGTCGCAGCCGAGCACGTTGCTGCCCGCGCCGGCGACCAGAACCACGTTGTCGGGGGCCCGGAAGCCGAGCTGCTCCCAGAGCTCGTAGGCGACGGTCTTGACGCCCTGCAGGAACATCGGGTGCCAGTTGTGGCTCGCATACGCGATGCCCGCCCGGCCCGCCTGGCGGATCGCCTCGTCCGCGACGTCGTCCCGCGTCCCGTCGACGAGTTCGATCTCTGCGCCGAAGGCGCGTGCCTGCAGGATCTTGGCCGGGGAGGTCGCCGCCGGAACCAGGATCTTGGCGGCCAGCCCGGCAGCAGCGGCGTAGGCGGCGATCGCCGCACCGCCGTTGCCCGAGCTGTCCTCGAGCACCGCGGTCGCGCCGAGGCTGCGCAGATGCGCGAGCATGACGGACGCGCCGCGATCCTTGAAGCTCGAGGTCGGATTGAACCACTCGAGCTTGAAGCGGACGTCGTGACCGGCCCACGGGCGCGGGATCAGCGGCGTCCAGCCCTCGCCGAGGCCGACCCGGGCGGTCGCATCGACCGGCAGCGCGGTGCCATAGCGCCAGAGCGAGCGCTCCCGCACGTCGATGTCGCCGGGGCCGAGACCCGGGATCGGATCGATCATGAGCGGGCTGCCGTCGTCGCCGCGCCATCGCGGATCCCGGAGGGGGTAGCGCCGGCCGGATCGGTCGAACTGCTCGATCCCGTGCATCACTGCCATGCAAGCGATTCTAGGGTTCCGCGACATCGGAACCGCGCCCTGCCGCATCGCGGCCATACGACGAAGGAGTTCCTCTCGGCATCGACGTTATACATGCGGGGCCCGGCTGCGCATCCGGGCTGCCCGGTATCGTGATCCGCCACGACCGCGCACTCGGACTGCTCGGCCCCCCGACCCCCTGACGATCGCATCGCGCGCGAGCAGGCACTGCACGAAAATGCCTCAGCCCCGCAGAAGCGGGGCTGAGGCATTGGTGGATCTTAGGGGAATTGAACCCCTGACCTCGTCATTGCGAACGACGCGCTCTACCAACTGAGCTAAAGACCCGTGAACCCGACCAGCTTAGCAGTGCCGCCGAGCGCCGACGAAATCAGGCCGGCTCAGAGCGCCGAGAGGCCCCTCAGGCGGACCCGACCGGGCTCACCCCGCGCTGCGTCGCGTGCGCAGCGCGGCGTCCAGATCCAGGCTCCCGTCGCTCGTGTCGCCGACGACCCCCATCCGGCTCAAACGGTCGGCGGCATCGGCACGCCGGCGCTCCGACGCCTCGGCCCGGCGCCTCGCCTCGGTTTCGGCGCGCTGATCCTCGACGAATCTCGCCTGCCCGGCCCTGATCTGCTCGAGCAGGATCGAGTCGGTGCGGTTGCGCATCTCCGGCGCCGCAGGCCGGGCCGTCGCCCGCGCCCGCGCCATCGCCCGAGCCCGCGCGATCCGTTCGGCGGCGGCGGCCTGAGCCTCCGCGTGCGCGACGGCGGTATCGTGATCGGCGGCGATCGCGGCGTCCGGCTCGGCGACGGCTACCGCCTGTGCGGCCGTCTCGAGCACGATCCGCTCCTCGGGGATCTCGGCCACCTTCACGCGGCCGGGTGCCATGAGGGTGAGGCCCCCGAGCGCGGCGATGAACGCAAGGCCGGCGACGGCCAGCACGGTGACGCCCTGCCCGGCTGCGAGGAACCCGATCCCGACGAGCACACCGGCGAGCGCGAGCACCGCGCACAGCGCGGCGAAAGCGCGCATGCGGCGGATCGCCGGGCGCCGCAGTCGGGAAGCGCGGTTCAGCGCCGCCTCGGTCCGACGCATCTGCTGCGCCCGCATCTCCGAGCGCACCTGCGCCGCGCGCGCTTCGGCGAGCTCCGCCTGGCGCTCGGCCTCCTGCTGCCGCTTCGCGGTGCGCAGGAGCTTCTCATGGGCCAGCGCCTCACGGGCGGTGGCCTCGACGCGGACCTCGGTGGGCACCTCGGCGGTCTCGGCCAGGACGCGCAGCGTGCGCTGCAGACGGATCGCGTTCCGTTCCGCGGCCTTGAACTCGCGTCGCCGCACCCACGAGGGCACGAGCACGGCGGCCCAGAGCAGCGCCGCCACGACGAAGATCACACCGCCACCGAACACGCCTGTCATAGGGCACACCCTATGTTTGCGCGCGCGAGTCTCGGATGTGCCGCGCCGGGTGCGGGCGAGATCCCGATGCCCCGTCGAGGATCGTCGCGCAGGAGCGTGGACCGGTGATCACTGCGCGCGCGAGGTCGGGAGCATTCCGCCGCGCGACTCCCACCGGGCGAGCATCCCCTCGGGCACATCCTCGACGGTCACCGCGAAGCTGTCGTGATCCCGCCAGCCGCCGTCGATATAGATGTAGTGCGAGCGCCTGCCCTCGAACCTCATCCCGAGCTTCTCGACGACCCGCAACGACGCCGCGTTCTCGGGACGGATGCAGATCTCGATGCGGTGCAGCCGCAGTTCGGCGAAGCAGAGGTCGACGGCCATCGCGACGGCGGTGGGCGTGATGTTCTGCCCGGCGGCGTGCCGGGAGACCCAGTACCCGATGGACGCTGAGCGCAGCGCTCCCCCGCTGATGTCCGAGACGCTGAGCTGACCGACCACCGCTCCGTCGAGCGTCATCACGAATGAGATGCTCTGTCCCGCTCGCTGCTGCCGTCGCAACTGTCGGATCATGGGGCGCAGCGGCGCCGATCCCGGCACCGCGTTCCCTCCGCCCGGGTAGCTCGCCTCCCACGGTTCGAGCCAGGCGCGGTTCTGGGTGAGCAGTTCGCGCAGTCGGTTGGCGTCCCTCGGTGCGATCACGCGCAGGCCGACCCGGCCGGCAGCGCGCGGCGCCGGCGAGTCGATCGCATAGGGGAGCGGACTCAATTAGCGTCCCGCGCCGGAATCCTCGGTGTCGGCGGATCCCGATGTGCCGATGGCCCCCGAGCGGAGCCGCTCAGCGAAGCCCAGGACCCAGTCCGTCAGCTCGGCGCCGAGCTCGTCATGATCGACACCGAGCAGCAGGTTGGCCTTGATCCAGTC
>CAMFIY010000364.1 GCA_945952575.1 uncultured Leucobacter sp. | reverse complement strand
GAGAGGGTGCGCGGCAGTGCCTGCGCATGCTCCTCGGAGAGGCCGACCGAGGTCAGCAGCTCGAGCACTCGGGCGCGCGCATCCGATTGGGTGAGCTCGGTGTGCAGGCGGAGCGAGTCCTCGACGGCGCGACCCGCAGGAATCCTCGGGTCGAGGGAGAGATACGGATCCTGGAACACCATCTGCACGCTGCGCGCGCGAGCCAGCCGCCCGGTCTTGCCTCGCGGGGCGGTCAAACGATCCTGTCCGTCGATGCGGAGCCGACCCGTGTCGGGGGCTTCGAGGCCGACGATCATGCGCGCGAGCGTCGATTTGCCGGATCCCGACTCGCCGACGACGCCGAGCGATCCGCCGCGGGGCAGGGCGAGCGACACGTCGGAGACCGCGCGCACCGCCGCTCTTCCGCGGGGATGGTAGGTCTTCGAGAGCCCCTCGACCCAGAGCATGGGTTCGACGTTCGGCGTTTCAGCGGGCCCGGGTTGCTCGGGCGAGGGTGCGTCGCCCGCCCCCGTGCTCTGCGCCGAGTCCGCTGGTTCGGCGACCGGGGCGACATCGACGGACGGGGTCGCGGCGATCAGGCGCCTCGTGTACTCCGCCTCCGGAGTGAGGAACACCTGCCGGGCGGTGCCCTGCTCCTCGACCCGGCCCGCGCTCATCACGTAGACGCGGTCGCAGATCGAGGCGGCGAGGTTGAGATCGTGCGTGATGAACAGCATGCCCATGCTGCGGCGCTCGCGCTGCTCGGCGAGCACCTGGATGATCTCGGCCTGCGTGGTCACATCGAGCGCGGTCGTGGGTTCGTCGCAGATCAGCAGCTTCGGGGAACTCGTGAGCGCACCCGCGATCATGACGCGCTGCAGCATGCCGCCGGAGAACTCGTGCGGGTACTGCCCGAGGTGGTCCGCGGGCCGCGGGAGACGGACGGCGGTGAGCAGCTCGGTCGCGATCCCGCGGGCCTCACCGGCGGGCACGCCCCGGCAGAGACGCAGCGACTCGGTCATGTGATCCCCGATGGTGCGCATGGGGTTGATGCCGGCGCGGGGGTCCTGGAAGATCATCGCGGCGCTGCTCCGGCGCACCTCGAGCAGCCGCTCGGTGTCGGCTTCGAGCGCCTCGATGCCGTCGATGCGCACGGATCCGCCGGTGCGAGCGCCCGGGGGCAGCAGGCCGAGCACGGACCGGGCGGTCAGCGATTTGCCCGAACCGGACTCGCCGACGAGACCGACGGTCTCGCCCGCGTCGACGCGGATGGTGATCTGATCCAGCAGCCGCTTGCCGTTCGCCAGATCCAGGGTGAGGGCGTCGATCGCGAGCAGCGGGGCGCCCGCCATCGCGCCCTGCGCGCCGTTCGGGTCCGAGTGCCCGGGTGTGTGCGAGGTCATGCCTTCACTCCTCCTCCGATGCGGTCGGAGAGCTCTTCTCCGATGATGTTGACCGCGACGACCACGATCACGACCGCGACCGCGGGCACGACCGCGGGCAGGAAGTAGCCGCCGACGAGTCCGGACTGGGCTTCGTTGATCATCGCGCCCCAGTCCGCGGTCGGCGCCTGCACGCCGAGGCCGAGGAAGGAGAGTCCGGCGAGTTCGGCGAGGACGTAGCCGAAGTTCAGGGTGGACTGGGCGCCGACGATCGGCGTGATGTTGGGCAGGACGCGGCGCAGCGCTATCCAGGGTGCGGCGAAGCCCTGCACCCGGTACGCGGTCACGTAGGGCCGGTTCTTCTCCGCCGTGACGAGGGAGCGGGTGAGCCGCGCGACGTAGGGTGCGTAGGCCAGGCTCATCGCGATCACGGGCGCGGTGAGGCCCTTCCCGAACAGGGCGACGGCCATAATCGCGATCAGCAGCGACGGGAACGCGAAGATCACGTCGAAGACGCGGCTCAGGATCGCGTCGATCCAGCCGCCGCGCCACCCCGCGACGAGGCCGAGCAGGACGCCGAGGATCGTGGAGGAGATCACGACGAGCAGCGGGCCCAGGAGCGCGGTCCGGGCCCCGAAGATCATCCGGGAGAGGGTATCGCGGCCCAGGGCGTCGGTTCCGAGCCAATGGGTCGCGGACGGGCCGGAGTTCATCGCGAGGAAGTCGACGGCGTCGGGGTCGAACGGGGCGACCACCGGAGCGAAGATCGCGGCGATCGTGACTGCGGCGAGCAGGATCGCGCTGGCGGTGAACAGGGCGGAGGATCGGCGCTTGCGGGGCGCGCGCAGCACCCGGACCGCGGTCGTGGGGTTCGGGGTGGCGGTCATCGGGCATCAGCTCCTGCGGCGGCACGGGGATCGATCACGGGTTCGAGGAGATCTACGACGGCGTTCACGATCACGAACGCGGCCACGACGAACAGCACGACCGCCTGCACGACGGGGAAGTCGAGGCGGTCCACCGACTGCACCAGCAGCGAGCCCAGGCCCGCGATCCCGAACGCCTTCTCGACCAGGGTCGAAGCGACCAGCAGGCCCGCGACGAGCAGGCCCGACACGGTCACGATCGGGCCGATCGAATTGCGGAACACGTGCCGGCGGATCACCGCACCCCGGGTGAGGCCGCGGCTCGTCGCGACCTCGACGTGCTCGCGCCCGATCTGCTCCACCATCGACGAGCGCGTCACCTTCCCGACGAGCACCACGAACACGATGGCGAGTGCGATCGCGGGCAGGATCAGGTGGTACACCGTGTCCCAGAACCCCTCGCCCGAGCCGAAGGTCGGGAACCAGCCCAGACCGACCGCGAACACCGCGATCAGCACGATCGAGCCCACGAACGACGGGATCGCGGACAACACGGTCAGGAGGATCAGGATCGCCCGGTCCGCGATCCGTCCGCGGTTCAGGGCCGCGATCACCCCGGAGACGAGGCCCACGACCGCGATCATGACCGCGGCCAGGACCACGAGCGTGAGCGTGACGGGGAGGCGGTCCCCGATCACGGTCGCGACGTCCTGCCGGAACTGCAGCGAGCGGCCGAAGTCACCGCAGAGCATGCCGAGCACCCAGTTCAGGTACTGCTGCCACGGGGGCAGGTCCAGACCGAACTGCTCGGTCACGGCCTGGATCGCCTCCGGGCTGGGCTTCCGGCCGCGGAGCAGGAACCGGACCGGATCTCCGGGGACCAGGAAGCGGGAGAAGAACACGAGCAGGGATGCCAGGAACAGGGTAAGCAGCAGTGCGCCCAGCTTGGACGCTGTCTCTTATACAC
>CAMFIY010000363.1 GCA_945952575.1 uncultured Leucobacter sp. | reverse complement strand
CGCTCGACGGCCCCCCGGCTGATGCAGCGGCGTCACCGACGCTCACCGACGAGATCCGCGCCCTGCTCGACGGCGTCGCGGTCGCGACCGTCTCGGCGGCCCTGCGCAGGCGCGGCTACGTCGACATCTTCATCGACGGCGTGCACCCGAATCACGAGGGCGATCGGATCCTCGGCACCGCGAAGACGCTGCGCTTCATCCCCTTCCGCCCCGACCTCTTCACAGAATTCGGCGGAGGGTTCAACGCGCAGAAGCGCGCCTTCGACACGGTGGATCCGGGCGAGGTGCTCGTCGTCGAGGCGCGCGGGATCCCGAGCACCGGCACGGTCGGCGACGTGCTGGCCCTGCGCGCGCAGGTGCGGGGAGCTGCCGGAATCGTGACCGACGGCGGCGTCCGCGACTTCGCCGCGGTGCAGGAGTTCGACATCCCGGTCTTCTCCCGGGGCGCGCACCCGAGCGTGCTCGGCCGCCGTCATGTGCCGTGGGAGGTCGACGTGACCATCGCCTGCGGCGGGGCGGCCGTGCAGCCGGGCGACATCATCATGGGCGACCGCGACGGGGTGATCGTCATCCCCCCGTTCCTGCTCGCCGAGGTGGCCGCCGAAGCCGCCGAGCAGGAGGAGGCGGACGCGTGGGTCGCCGAGCAGGTCGCTGCCGGGGCGCCCGTGGACGGGCTGTTCCCGATGAACGCCGAGTGGCGCGCCCGCTACGATGCGGAGCGCGCAGCAGCGGGGAGCGAGGCCTGAGATGGCCGCCGTCCCGAAGAGCGAGCAGGCCTACCGCCTGATCCGCGAGCGCATCGAGAGCGGTCGGTACGTGCCCGGCTTCCGGCTGGTGCTCGCCCCCATCGCGGGTGAGCTCGACATGTCGGTGGTGCCCGTGCGCGAGGCGATCCGGCGGCTCGAGGCCGAGGGCTTCGTCACCTTCGAGGCGAACGTCGGCGCGCAGGTCTCGCTGATGAAGGAGACCGAGTACGTGCACACGATGCAGACGCTCGCGCTCGTCGAGGGATCCGCGACCGCGCTGGCCGCGCCCTTCATCACCGCCGACCAGATCGTCCGGGCGCGCGCCATCAACGAGCGGATGCGTGAGAGCCTCGCCGGATTCGATCCTCAGGCGTTCACCGAGCTCAACCTCGAGTTCCACTCGGTGCTCTTCGAATCCTGCCCCAACCCGCACATCCTCGACCTCGTGCACCGCGGATGGAACCGGATGAAGGTGCTGCGCAACTCGTCGTTCAGCTTCGTGCCCGGGCGCGCGCACGAGTCCGTCGATGAGCATGAGCGCCTGCTCGATCTGATCGAGGATCGCGCTCCGGTGCTCGACATCGAGATGGCCGCCCGTGGGCACCGCCTCGCCACGCTCGACGCGGTCCTCGCGCACCAAGACCAACTGACCCAGCAGAGAAGGAAGACAGCATGACTCACCAGAAGCCCGCAGGGCTGCCCGACAAGATCCAGCTCTTCATCGACGGCGAGTTCGTCGACGCGCAGGACGGCGCGACGTTCGACGTCATCGAACCGGTGTCGAACGAGGTCTACATCACGGCCGCCTCGGCCGGCAAGGCCGACGTCGACCTCGCGGTGGCCGCAGCGAAGCGCGCCTTCGACGAGGGCCCGTGGCCGAAGATGCTGCCCCGCGAGCGCTCGCGGATCCTGCACCGCGTCGCCGACATCGTCGAGTCGCGCGACGAGCAGCTCGCGCTCCTCGAGAGCTGGGATTCGGGCCTGCCGATCACCCAGGCGAAGGGCCAGGCCCGCCGCGCAGCGGAGAACTTCCGGTTCTTCGCGGATCTCATCGTCGCCGAGCACGACAACGTCACCAAGGTGCCCGGCCGCCAGATCAACTACGTGAACCGCAAGCCCAAGGGCGTCGCGGGCCTCATCACCCCCTGGAACGTGCCGTTCATGCAGGAGTCGTGGAAGCTCGCCCCGGCCATCGCGACCGGCAACACCGTCGTGCTCAAGCCGGCCAGCTACACCCCGCTCTCCGCGGCGCTGTGGCCCGAGATCTTCCGCGAGGCCGGCGTGCCCGACGGCGTCTTCAACCTGATCCTCGGCTCGGGCGGCGTCGCGGGCGACGCGCTCGTCAAGCACCCTGACGTCCCGCTGATCTCCTTCACCGGCGACAGCTCGACCGGCGCGATGATCTCGACGAACGCCGCCCCCCTGCTCAAGGGCCTCTCCCTCGAGCTCGGCGGCAAGAGCCCGTCGATCGTCTTCGCCGACGCCGACCTCGAGGAGGCGCTCGACGCCACCGTGTTCAGCGTGTTCAGCCTGAACGGCGAACGCTGCACCGCGGGCAGCCGCGTGCTCGTCGAGCGCTCGATCTACGACGACTTCGTCGCCCGCTACGCGGAGCGCGCCAAGAACATCGTCATCGGCCTGCCCTCGGATCCCGCCACCGAGGTGGGCGCCTTGGTGCACCCGAGCCACTTCGAGAAGGTCATGAGCTACGTCGAGCTCGGCAAGGGCGAGGGCCGCCTCGTCGCCGGCGGCGGCCGCCCCGAGGGCTTCCCCGAGGGCAACTACGTCGCCCCGACCGTGTTCGCCGACGTGCGTCCCGACGCCCGGATCTTCCAGGAGGAGATCTTCGGCCCCGTCGTCGCGATCACCCCCTTCGACACCGACGAGGAGGCGCTCGAGCTCGCGAACGACACCAAGTACGGGCTCGCCGCCTACGTCTGGACCTCGAACCTGAAGCGCGCGCACAACTTCGCGAACGGGATCGAGTCGGGCATGGTCTGGCTGAACTCGAACAACGTCCGCGACCTGCGCACCCCGTTCGGCGGTGTGAAGGCATCCGGCCTGGGCCGCGAGGGCGGCTACCGCTCGGTGGACTTCTACACCACGGCGCAGTCGATCCAGATCACCCTCAACGAGGCCCACTCGCCGCGCTTCGGCGCGGGCGGCAAGTAGTCATCCCGGACGCAAGGAAGCACACCATGGCAAAACTCAACGAAGAAGACAAGCAGTCCGCGGGCTTCTGGGTCACCAAGGAGGCCCCGATCGTCGCGGAGAACCCGGTGCCCACCGCGGCATCCGAGGCCCCCGACATCCTGCGCTGCGCCTACATGGAGCTCGTCGTCACCGACCTCGCCGCCTCGCGCGCGTTCTACGTCGACGTGCTCGGCCTGTACGTGACGACCGAGGACGACGAGGCGATCTACCTCCGCTCCACGGAGGAGTTCATCCACCACAACC
>CAMFIY010000362.1 GCA_945952575.1 uncultured Leucobacter sp. | reverse complement strand
ATCCACTGGGATGCGGCTTCGATCGCGGCCACTCGGCGGCCGTAGCCGTCGCGGGCAGGATCCGACATGGCCGCTGAGACGGTGCGGAGGAGGCCGGGCGCCTCCACGCGCTGCGCAGTGTCGTTGAGCGCGCCGAGATCACGGATGAGTGCCGCGGCCGCGGCCGGCCGGAGAAGTGCGCCCACCGCCCAGCCGCGCCCGCTGAGCACGCGCTCCGATCTCCGCGTCGGCGGGCCGACCACGGTGATCCCGTCGGGCTCGACGACGAGATTGCAGGCGGGCAGCGGCAGGATCTGCTGTCGGGATTCCTCGCCAGGGGCCAGATCCCACTCCGGGATCCAGAACCAGCTCACCGCGTGCGCGATGCCGGGTCGCGGCGCCTCGCGATGGAATTCGGGCAGGCGCTGCGGGTAGAGCACGCCGCGCTGGTGCTGCTCCATCGTGTTCCGTCCGTCTCGATCGCCCGTCGCGGCGGGGCGCAGAATCTGTCGCAAATCTGCAAGCCCGCCCGGGTGACAGATTCTACGCTGGGGCCATGAGCGAAGAACTGACGCAGCCGGTCACCGGCGAGCACACCACCGACGGGATCCCGCACGGCGTGACGAGCCTCACCCCGTTCCTCGCGATCCCGCGCGCCGGCGAGGCGATCGAGTTCTACCGGGAGGTCTTCGGTGCCCGGGTGGTCGACGTGACCGAGTTCGGAGGGGTCCTCGCCCACGCGGATCTCGACTTCGGCAACGGACGCATGCAGCTCGGCGTGCCGATGCCCGACTACCATCTGGTCGCTCCGCCCGGGGCTGCGAGTGGCGCGGCCGAGGACGACGTCTGCTATTCGATCGCGCTCTACGTGCCGGATGTCGATGCGACCGTCGCGCGGGCGGTCGCCGCCGGTGCCGCGGTCCGCGAGCCCGCCGCGCATTTCGTGACGGGGGACCGCTTTGCCAGCATCCGGGACCCGTTCGGCGTGCGCTGGTCGATCATGACCCGGGTCGAGGATCTCTCCGAGGCGGAGAGCGTGCGGCGGGTGCGGGAGTGGGCTGACTCCTTCGCGGGGTGAAGCGCCTCCCGGCACCGGCCCCATTTGCGCGTCGCCGCGCTCTCGGTTAGGCTGTCCCTTGGCCCAAGACCGCCGGCAGGATCCGCGAGGATCCCGGAACGTTCGCGAAAGCGAAGGCCTGCGCAGGTACGAACTCGATCGAGAGCTCAGCTCTCACTCAAGCTCCGTGCGTGCGCGCCGGAGCTTTTTTGTTTCGGCAGGCGTCTTGGCTCCCGAGCGACATCCGTCGCTACGGGCATAACAAGCTAGAGGAGCGCCATGGCTGCAAAGGATGCTACGGTTGCCGACCTTCAGAAGCACTTCGAAGAGTCGTCTGCCGTTCTGCTGACTGAGTACCGCGGTCTGACGGTTGCTGAACTGCGCGAACTGCGCAACAGCATCCGTGAGCACGCGACATACGCTGTGGCGAAGAACACGCTGACCAAGATCGCCGCGAATAACGCCGGCGTTACCGCTTTCGATGACGAGCTCGCCGGCCCTTCGGCTCTCGCCTTCGTTCACGGTGACACCGTCGCGGTGGCCAAGGCCCTGCGCGACTTCGCCAAGGCACACCCTCTTTTGGTGGTGAAGGCAGGCTACTTCGATGGCAAGCCTCTGACCGCCGCTGAGGTAGGCAAGCTCGCCGATCTCGAGAGCCGCGAGGTGCTGCTGGCCAAGGCCGCCGGCGCCATGAAGGCCTCGCTCGTCGGTGCTGCACAGCTGTTCAACGCTCTGCCCGCCAAGGCCGCACGCGGCTTCGGCGCGCTGCAGGAGAAGCAGAACGCGTAATTTTCGGCATTCGCCGAGTCATCAACACCCCGCGCTTGTGCTTCGCATGAGCGCACACATGAAGGAGAAACATCATGGCTAAGCTTTCGACTGAAGAGCTGCTCGAGCAGTTCAAGGAGCTCACCCTCATCGAGCTCTCGGAGTTCGTGAAGGCGTTCGAGGAGACCTTCGACGTCTCGGCTGCTGCTCCGGTTGCTGTTGCTGCCGCTGCTGCCCCGGGTGCTGCCGCTGAGGCCGCTGAGGAGAAGGACGAGTTCGACGTCATCCTCGAGTCGGCTGGCGACAAGAAGATCCAGGTCATCAAGGTCGTGCGCGAGCTGACCGGTCTGGGCCTGGGCGAGGCCAAGGCTCTCGTCGAGGAGGCCCCCAAGGCCGTTCTCGAGGGCGCCAAGAAGGATGCCGCCGAGGACGCCAAGGCGAAGCTCGAGGAGGCCGGCGCTGGCGTCAAGCTCGCGTAAGGTCCTTCGCGCTACAGCGAACGCAGGGCGGGGTGCTTCGGCACCCCGCCCTTTTGCGTGCGGCCGGATGAATTCTGCTCTGCGTGAACATGGGGGACGAATCAGGGATCTCCCCCAAGACGGATGTCGGAGGTGGCTGCTAGCCTGACTCCGTTCACGGCTGAATGCTCCCGCTTCGCCACTATTCGAAAGGCATCCCTGTGGCTCTTCTCAGGCTGACCCTGCACCACTCGCGGCCGTACTGGCCGTGGGTCTGCGCGGTGCTGGTGCTGCAACTCCTCGCCACCATCGCGGCGCTCTGGCTCCCCAGCCTGAATGCGCAGATCATCGACCAGGGCATCGCCAAGGGCGATACCGATTTCATCTGGAGCACCGGCGGCGTCATGCTGGCGGTTTCGCTCGGCCAGCTCGTCTCCGCCGTCGCCGCCGTCTACTTCGGCGCCCGCACCGCGATGTCGGTGGGTCGGGATCTGCGCCGCGAGGTCTACCGCAAGGTGGATTCGCTCAGCACGCTCGAGGCGACCAGGTTCGGCGCCGGCACGCTGATCACCCGCGGTACGAACGACGTGCAGCAGATCCAGATGCTCGTGCTGATGACCTTCAACTTCATGGTCTCGGCGCCCATCATGGCGATCGGCGGCATCATCATGGCGCTGCGCGAGGACCTCGGCCTCTCCTGGCTGGTGTGGGTCTCCGTCTCCGTGCTCTTCGTGATCGTCGGCTTCCTGGTCTGGCTGCTCCTGCCGATGTTCCGGCAGATGCAGTCGCGCGTGGACGACATCAACGGCGTGCTGCGCGAGCAGATCATGGGCATCCGAGTGGTCCGCGCCTTCGTGCGCGAAGACTTCGAGTCCGAGCGCTACCGGGTCGCGAACCAGAACATCACTCGGGTCTCCGTCCAGGTGGGCAACATCTTCGTCCTCATG
>CAMFIY010000361.1 GCA_945952575.1 uncultured Leucobacter sp. | reverse complement strand
GGCCGGCTCAGGGCGGCCGATGTTCGTGATGTAGTCGGCGCCGTCGCGGATCTCCTGGATCTGGAGCGTGTCGACCACGAGGCCCTGCTTGGTGAGCGCCTCCTCAGCCGCCTCGAGCACGCTCTGCGCGACGACGGCGCGATCGCGGATGATCTGCAGCACCGTCAGGCCGCCGATGATCGAGCGCAGCGATCCCGAGAGCACCTCCTGCGTGGACTCGTCGATCTCGTCGGAATTCGAGAGGAACCGCTGGGCGGCCGCGCGGATCATCTCCTGCGTGCCGCCGACCTTGACGACGGCGACGGCCTGAGCCTGCATCGTGATGCCGTCGGTCGTCTGCGCCTCCGTGGTGATCGAGAGGCGACGCGATCGCAGCGAGATGCTGAAGGACTTCTGGACGAACGGCAGCACGAACACGCCGCCGCCGGTGACCACCTTCTGCCCGGAGAGATCCCGGCTCACCGTGCCGTCGGCCGCGCGGACCTCCTTGCCCTTGCCGCCGGTGACGATGATCGCCTCGTCGGGCTTGGCGATCCGGTAGCGCTTGATGATCACGAGCGCGACGAGCACGATCGCGATCACCGCGCCGAATATGCCGATGATTGCGGGGCTGAAGATGAAGGCCATGACGTCTCCGAAGGGTCTTGGGGGCGGGATGGGGTGTGGCTGATCGGTCAGGTCGCGGGCGGCTCGTCCGGGACGGAGGCGCCCGCGGACTCGACGCGCGGCGAGCCGTCGACGGGTTCGACGCGCACCGAGGTCGAGGTGAGGGTCTGCACGATGCGGACGCGCGCACCGCGCTCGAGCGCGGTATCGGCCGAGGCCGCGAGCGAGACGCGCTCCCCGTGCCGCACCAGGGCGACCTCGCCGAGGCCGCCGAGCGGGATCCCGAGCACGACGCTCGCCTCGGCCCCCACCAGCTCGTCCGAGCTCACCGCCGCGTTCGATTCGGCGCGGCGGATCAGGCGGCTCAGCCACCAGGCTCCGATGCCGCCCACGACGCCGGCGATCGCACCGACGAGGGCCGCGACCGACGTGGGCGCGCCGGCACCCGTCGTGGCGAAGGCGGCGAAGCCGAAGATCGCGGTGAACGCGGCGATCGTGGTGAGGCTCAGCGGGCCGTCGCCGAAGTCGAAGAGGTCGAAGATGCCGTCGAGCAGCAGCGAGATCAGCAGCAGCACGGCACCGGCGATACCGATCACGAGGAACACGCCCCCCGCGAAGAGGGATCCGTCGAAGAGCCGATCGATCCAGCTCGCTGGCATCAGCATGACTCACCTCTCCCTACTTCGTCGTGGATCCAGTCTAGCCAGATGTTGGATCCATCCGATCGCCCGCCGTTTCCGTCCGCCCGACGCCCCGGCCGGGCCCGGTAGACTGGATCGGATGAGTGAGACCACCGCCAGCGGCCCCGCACGCGCGCAGATCCTTCAGCTGCTGCGATCCCTCTGCCACCTGATCGCGCTGATCGTGATCACCTGGTGGGCGCTCGCGGAGTGGTCGCTGCCGTGGCCCGGGCTCCTCGCCGGGGCCGGCTTCTTCACCCTGACCGTTCTCATCTGGGCGCTGTTCCTGTCGCCGCGACCCGTGCTGCGCACCGACCGCTTCGGGCAGGCCTTCATCGAGCTCCTGCTGATCGCGGGCACGGTGGGCGCCATGCTCGGCCTCGGCCTGGCCTGGCCGATCCCGGTGGTGTTCGGCGTCGTCGCGGCCGCCCTCGGCTTCGTCGCCGGCGCTCAGCGGGCCTGATCCGTCGGCTCCGCCACCGCGAGCAGCTCGCCGAAGAGCTCCACATGCGCGCGCAGCGCCTCCGCGCCGACGGGCTCGGGCAGCGTCGAGAACTTGACGATCACCGTGTCGCTCAGCGGGTCGAGCCAGAGGTACTGCCCGTGGATCCCGACGCCGTACACGTTGCCGCGCTCGTTGCCCGCCGACCACCACTGATTGCGATACGAGAGGCCCGGCAGGACCGCCCGGTTGGGGGATGCGGCGGCGAGCGCCGGGTCTCCCCCGTCGAGCGTCTGCCGCACCCAGCGCTCCGAGACGACGCGGCGGCCGTCGATCGAGCCGCCGCCCAGCATGAGCCGCCCCACCCGGGCGAGGTCGCGAGCCGTGCAGGAGACTCCGCCGTTCGCGATCGCACAGCCGCCGCGATCCACCGACACGCGGGCGTCGTGATCAGCTCCGAGCCGAGACCAGAGCCGGTTCGAGAGCTCGTCCGCATACCGGTTGCCCGTGACCGCCTCGACGACCCAGCCCAGGGTGTCGGTCACGGCCGAGCAGTACTGGAACCGCTCGCCGTGCGGGTGGCTGCGCGTCAGCCGCGTCAGGAATGCGAAGGTGTCCTCCGGATCGCCGGGCAGGGGCTCGCGCCAGCGCGCCGCGCGATCGTGCGCCTGCACCTCGGATCGCGGATCGACGTAGTCCTCGCTGTAGTCCGCCGCGGCCACCATGTCGAGCAGCTGCTGCACGGTCGCGTCCCCGTAGGCGGCGCCGGCGAGCGCCGGAACATAGCGATCCGCCGTCTGCGCGGGATCCACCAGCCCTTCGTCGATCAGCGCGCCGAGCACGATCCCGCACAGCGATTTCGAGACGCTCATCAGGAGATGCGTGCGCTCGGGCCCGAACCCGGCGGCGTACCATTCCCCCAGCACCTCCCCGCCGCGCTCGACGAGCAGGGCGTCGGTGCAGAGATCCTCCAGGCGGCCGGTGAGGCGCGGGATCGCGGCGAAGCGGTCCAGGCCGCGCGTCCCGGCGCGATCCGGCACCGAGGTCCGTGAGACCGCCGCCGACGGGAGCGTCTCCTCGACGTGGCGGAACACCCACCGGTTGTCGGGCGCCGCCTGCCAGCTGTCGAGCGTCGGATTCCCGGTGATCCCGAGCGCGGCGCGCCCGGCCCGGACGACGGTCTGCGGTTCGGTCATCGGATCGTCTCCGTTCCTGCGCCCGCTGCTCCGGGCGACTGGTCTGCGGCGCCGGGGGTCCCCGGCATCGACGCGAGCAGCTGCTTCGTGTACTCCTCGCGCGGCGCGACGAGCACCTCGTCCGCGGGGCCCGCCTCCACGATCCGGCCCCGCCGCATGACCGCGGCCGTATCGCTCATGTAGCGCACCACGTCGAGGTCGTGCGAGATGAGCAGGTAGCTCAGGCGATGCTCCTGCTTCAACTCGGAGAGGAGGTTCAGCACCTGGGCCTGCACCGACACGTCGAGCGCG
>CAMFIY010000360.1 GCA_945952575.1 uncultured Leucobacter sp. | reverse complement strand
AGATTCATGAGCGTCTCGTGGGCTCGGAGATGTGTATAAGAGACAGCAGCAGCACGCCCAGCACGCCGAGCGCCCACTCGTTCTCGAGCCAGAGCCAGCCGTCCGGCAGATGCACGAGGTCGGTGAAGCGGGAGAGCAGGCCGAGCCCGAGCAGCGGGACGTAGGCGTTGAGGCCGGCCGCGCTCGCAAGCACCGTGCCGGTGATGAGTTCCAGCATGCCATCAGTCTAGGTTGCGCGACTCGCTACAGTTGCAGCTATGAAACTGATCGGGTTGAGCGGCGGGATCGCTTCGGGCAAGTCCACCATCGGGCGTCGGCTCGAGGAGCTGGGCGCAATCCGGATCGATGCCGACCGGCTGGCGCGCGACGCGGTGCTGCCCGGCACACCCGCGCTCGCCGGCATTGCGCAGCGCTTCGGCTCGGACGTCATCGCCTCGGACGGCACGCTTGATCGCCCCGCGCTCGGGCGGCTGGTCTTCGGTGACGGGACGGAACTCGCCGCCCTGAACGAGATCGTGCACCCCGCGGTTCGCGAACTCGCGCGGCGGGGGATCGAGGCGGCCCGATCCGCCGATCCGGATGCCGTGGTGGTCTATGAGATCCCGCTGCTGGTCGAGACGCGTGCGACGGGAGTCGACGGTCTCGCCTGGGATCTGGTGGTCATCGCCGACGCTCCCGCCGAACTGCGGGAGCGTCGATTGATCGAGTTGCGGGGGATGGACCCGGACGAGGCGCGGCAGCGAGTGCGGAGTCAGGCCGATGATTCCGATCGCCGGGCGATCGCCGATGTGCTGATCGACACCTCCGGCAGCGAGGCGAGCACGCTCGAACAGGTCGATGTGCTCTGGGCGCGGTTGAAGGCGTAGACCTCGCCGGGTCCGATCGGCGTCAGCCGCGTGCGAACTGCCCCAGCCAATTGAGGTGCAGCTGCGCCACGGTGGCGATGATCAGGTAGTTCACGACGACGACGACCCAGACCCAGCTGTAGGCCGACTTGGCGGTCCGCAGGAGGCTTCTGCTGCGGACCGGGACGTCGCCGGTGGCGTAGGGCCTCACGAGACCGCTCCACCACAGCGGGATCATCACGGTCCAGACCACCATGCACCAGGGGCAGAGGGTGCCGATCGCGAAGATGCTCTGATACTGCAACCAGCTCACCAGCAGGAAGCCGGCGAGGAGACCGAGCTGGTAGAGCCTCCAGAACCAGGGAGCGAAACGTGCGCCGGCGAGCAGCGCGACGCCGACCGCGATCGGCGCCGCGAAGCCGGCGACGCCGAGGATCGTATTGCTGAAGCCGAGAAGCGAGCCCTGCCAGGAATCCATATTGGGTCCGCAGGTGACGAGGAGGCTGACCGAGCAGTTCGGGATGTAATCGGGGTTCTTGAGCACCTTGATGTATTCGGTGATCAACTCGAACGAGGCGAACCAGCCGATCGCTCCGAGGATGATAGAGAAGAGTGCGTAGCCCACGGGCTTGGACGCGGTCGTCTGGGCGGCGGTGCTCGTCGTCATACTGCGATCCTATGACGGCCTCCGCGCCCACAGCCTGAGAGCATGCCATAATGGATGACGACACCGGTTGCGTGATCGTCACCGATGTGGATCAGTCTTTCAGTCGCGCTGTGTCAGAAGGCACGGCGCGACTACCGGCTCCAAGACGGGCCAGGCGCGCAGCACCCGTTGTGCGCGGATAAGGTTTTTGCGGCGACGCCGCATGTGAGGATTCTCTGAATAGCGTGAGCATTCGGGGCAGAGGAGTACACCAGCAATGGTGAGTGAAGCATCAGATTTCGAGGCAACAACGGAGTTCGAGCAGGTAGGCGCCGAGGCGGCACCTCCCGCGGAGATCGACGCGGTTCCGGCGGTCGGCACGGCCGTGCAGGCCGAGGTAGTGGAGGACGTCGCGCAGGCTGGTTCCCAGCCGGCGATCGAGGCCGCGGCTCCAGAGCCGGCTGTCGAACCAGAGCCGACCGTCGAGCCAGAGTCGGCTGTCGAGCCAGAGCCGACAGGGGATGCCGCGCCCGTTCCAGACGAGGCGCCCCAGCCGCTCGTCGGCTCCGACGGTCAGCCGCTCGTCATCTCGCTCGCCGAGATGAGTCCGATGGATCGCTTCCGGGCGACGTCTCGGCTCATCTTCCTCGCGCCGGATGTGCCGCCGGTGCTGCCGCGTCAGCGTCGGAACGCCCTGCGTCAGTTGGATGATCTGCTCGACGAGCGGTTCTCGCCCGAGCGCGATGAGCGCGACGAACGCGAGACCGGCTCGAACCGCCGCCGCAATCGTCGCCGCCCCGGCGGGGACGACGACGGCGATTCGCCCCGCCAGCGTCCGCAGCGGGAGCCGCAGCCGATCACCGAGCCGCAGAAGGTCAAGGGCTCCACGCGGCTCGAGGCCAAGAAGCAGCGCCGTCGCGAGGGCCGTGATGCCGGCCGTCGCCGCCGGCTGGTGATCACCGAGTCCGAGTTCCTCGCTCGCCGCGAAGCCGTCGACCGCGAGATGGTCGTCCGGACGACGGCGGACCGGATCCAGATCGGCGTGCTCGAAGACAAGGTCCTGGTCGAGCACTACGTGGCGCGCTCCTCCGAGTCGTCGATGATCGGCAACGTCTACCTGGGCCGCGTGCAGAACGTTCTGCCCAGCATGGAAGCCGCATTCGTCGACATCGGGCGCGGACGCAACGCCGTGCTCTATTCCGGCGAGGTCGACTGGTCGGAGTTCGAAGGAACCGGCAGTGCTCGCAAGATCGAGAACGCGCTGAAGCCCGGCGATCAGGTGCTCGTGCAGGTGACGAAGGATCCGGTCGGCCACAAGGGTGCGCGCCTGACCAGTCAGATCTCTCTGCCGGGCCGCTTCCTGGTCTATGTGCCGGGCGGTGCCATGAACGGCATCTCCCGCAAGCTCCCCGACACGGAGCGCGCGCGCCTCAAGAAGATCCTCAAGGAGGTGCTGCCCAGCGGTGCCGGAGTGATCGTGCGCACGGCCGCGGAGGGCGCCACCGAGGATCAGCTGACGCACGACGTGCAGCGGCTCACGAAGCAGTGGGAGTCGATCCAGAAGCGAGTGGAGCAGGGCGGTGGCCCGGTGCTCCTGCACTCCGAGCCCGACATGCTGATCAAGATCGTTCGGGACGTCTTCAACGAGGACTTCCACAAGCTCGTGATCCAGGGCGAGGACACGTACCAGGTGATCGAGAACTACCTGTCGCAGGTGGCTCCCGAGC
>CAMFIY010000359.1 GCA_945952575.1 uncultured Leucobacter sp. | reverse complement strand
GTCCGTCGACGATCCCACCGTCGATGATGGTGACCACGCCGTGCATTTGGGGCAGGTGCACGAGGTCGTGGGTGACGAGCAGCGTGGAGGTGTTCCGCTCTGCCGTGAGTCGCAAAATGAGCTCGATGATGGCGGCGCCGCGGTCTTGATCCAGGGCGCTCGTGGGCTCGTCGACCAGCAGAACGCTGGGCTTGTTCATCAGCGCCCGCGCGATGTTCACACGCTGGCGCTGCCCGCCGGAGAGTTGGTGCGGGCGCTTGCCGGTGTGAGCGGTGAGGCCCACCGCATCCAGAAGCTCGTCGGCGCGCTCTGCCACAACCCGACGGCGACGACGACTGTGTGGCGCGCCCAGCTCGTTCATCACGGTGAGCTGCTCGCGCGCGGTGAGCGAGGGGATCAGGTTCGGCTGCTGAAAGACGATTCCGATCTTGTCGCGCCGCAGCTCCGTCGCCTCGCCGGCATCGAGGCCTGTGGCATCGACGTTGTCGATGAGCACCTGGCCCGAATCGGGTCGGATCAATGTCGCCGCGACGGCGAGCAGGCTCGACTTGCCCGAACCGCTGGGCCCGGTGATGCCGGTGACGGTGCCGGGGTGCGCGGTGAGGGTGACATGGTCGACGGCAGTGACGCGGGTTTCGCCGTCGGGGAAGGTCAGGGTGATGTCGTTCAGGCGGATCATCGGTTGCTCCCGAGTGCGGTGAGGGGGTCGGCAGAGGTGACGGAGCGCAGGGCGAAGGCGGCTCCGGCGAGCCCCAGGGCGATCATGATCGCGCCGGGCAACACCGTCGTGATCGGGCTGAGCAGGAAAGGCAGAACTGTTCCCGCGAGCGCACCGAAGAGCGCTACGACACCGACACCGATACCGATTCCGAGGACGAGTACGACGAGGGCCTGCCCGAGCGCGTCGCGCACCAGCGAGGTAGTGCTGGCGCCGAGGGCCTTCAGTACGGCGATGTCGCCCTTGCGCTGGATGGTCCAGACGGTGAAGAACGCGCCGATTACGAGGCCCGAGATGCCGAACAGCATGGCGACCATCAGCAGCAACGATCCGATCTCGGACCTGAAGGCGCTCAGGGCGGTCAGCGAGCCGAGGTTTGTCTGCGAGACCGTCTGGTTCGCGGTGTCCGCAGCGGCCCAGTCGGGACTTCCGCTGATGGCCAGCACGGTGGCGTATGCGTCGGGGTTGCCCGTCGCCGCCGAGTAGGCCTGCCAGTCGTGCAGGCTCATGGTGACGACGGGTGTGTGGCTGTACCAGTCGTCACCGCCGATGCTCTCGACCGTGTAGGTGACGCCGGCGATCGTGACGTCGTCACCTACCTCCACGTCCAGGTCTTTCGCCGCGGGGGCAGACAACCCCAGGCGGCCGTTCTCGGTGGGAGCGTCAGTTGCGTAGCCCGATTCGACGCCGAAGACAGCGATGGCGATCCGCCTGTCGCCGGCCTCCGCGCGAGTCTGCGTGATCCCGATCGGCTGCACGTCGGTGACGCCGTCTGTGGATTCCCAGTCGGTGGCCTGCTGCTCGGTGACGGCCGAGTCGGCGAAGCTGACCGAGTCGCCGACAGTGGGCGCGGAGAAGACGATGCGGTCGCCGGGCATCTCCAGCACGGCGGAGATGTTCTGGGTGGCGAGCCCGCCGGTGAGTCCGCTGAGGAACCCGACGAGAATGGTGATGAGGGCAACCACGGAGCCGATCAGGATGAATCGGCCGCGGGCGAAACGCAGGTCGCGGAGCGCGACGAACATGTGAGGTCCTTTCTGCCGCTGATGCGGTGATACCTCCACTCTCGCCATTCGACTCCTTTCGATCATCGGCCGTCCGGACGGCCATTCCCGACCGAACGAGGGGTCCGGGAATCGTTCTTTCGGACGATGTGCGCGGCGGTGGCCCGCGTAGGATTCGGACCATGCAGCACACTGCGCTCACCCCCGTTTTTGTGGGTCTGCGCACGGGACTGCACGGGCTGTTCGTGGCGCTCACGGCGCTCGTGATCGTGCGCGCCGTTGTGGCGCCGACCGATTCCGAGATCGCTGTCATCTCTCTCGCCCTCGTGCTGTTGGGCACCTACGGGGCGGGCGGAGTCGCCGCAAGGGCAACGAGCCGACTGCGTGCGGCGGGCGTTGTGTGGCTCACGGCTCTCACGATCGAGTGGGTCGTGTTGCTGTGGCTCACCCCCGACGCTGCGTACCTCGTCTTCCCGCTGTTCTTCCTCTATCTGCACGTGGTCGGGAGCTGGTGGGGCACGATCGCGATCATCGTCTCGACGGCGATCGCGATCTGCGCCCTCGGCATCCACGGAGAATGGACCGTGGGCGGGATCGTCGGCCCGATCGTCGGCGCGGGGGTCGCGCTGCTCCTTGGGCTCGGGTACCAGGCCCTCGCCCGCGAGGCGCAGCAGCGCGAAGTGCTGATGCAGGAGCTGCTGGCCACCCGCGGGCAGCTCGCCGCGACCGAGCGTGAATCGGGCGTGCTCGCCGAGCGCGCCCGCCTCGCGCGTGAAATTCATGACACGGTCGCGCAGGGACTCTCGAGCATCCAGATGCTGTTGCACGCGGCCGAGCGAGCCGACGGCGAGCGGCCCGGTATCGAGCACATCCGCCTCGCCCGCGAGACCGCGGCCGCTGGCCTCGCCGACACGCGCCGCTTCATCCGCGAACTCACGCCCCCCGACCTCGACGACCGAGGACTCGGCTCCGCGCTGCGTCGGCTCGCGTCGACGCAATGGGCCGCGCGGGGGCTGCCAGTAGACGTGCGAGTGTCCGATGCCGTCGAGCTGCCGATGCACGTGCAGACCGCTCTGCTCCGCATCGCGCAGGGAGCGATCGCCAACGTTATCCAGCACGCAGATGCCTACAGCGCGATGATCACCCTGACGATCGGAGATGACCGCGTGGAGTTCACGATCGCCGACGACGGACGGGGTTTCGATCCTTCCCTGGTCGCGGCCGTTCCGGGCGCAAAATCCGACTCGTTCGGGCTGCAGGCGACCCGCGAGCGAGTCGACCAGCTCGGCGGCACGCTCACCGTCTCGTCCGCACCGGGCACCGGCACCTCACTGACGATCGAACTCACCCTGAGGGAGGCGGCATGATCCGCATCGTCGTCGCCGACGATCACCCCATCGTGCGGGCCGGCATCATCGCGCTGTTCGCGCCTGAGGACGACATCGAGGTGGCGGCCGAGGCCGCTACCCCCGACGAAGCCGTCGCCGCCGCCGAACGC
>CAMFIY010000358.1 GCA_945952575.1 uncultured Leucobacter sp. | reverse complement strand
ATACGGGGAGGAGCCCGGGGAGCGCACGGCGACCGCCGACTTCGCCTCGCAGGACCAGTTCGAGGCCGATATGCTCGCCGCGGCGATCGCGAGCGGTCTCCCGGTACTGGCGATCTGCCGCGGATTCCAACTGCTCAACGTCGAATACGGCGGATCGCTCGTGCAGGATCTGCCGGTCGGCAGCGTGCACCGCGACTCGATCCATCCGGTGCGACTCGAGGACGACTCCAGACTCGCCGCGGCGATGGGGATGTCGGAGCTCCCGGTCTCGTCCTACCACCATCAGTCCGTCGGCCGTGTCGGTGTCGGGCTGCGGGTCGTCGGGACCGCGCCGGACGGAGTCGTGGAAGCGTTGGAGCTCGATGACCCCGCGGCCGAGTTGCTGGCAGTACAGTGGCATCCGGAGGATTCGGCCGCGAACGATCCCTGGCAGCAGGCGATCTTCGACTGGCTGATCGAGCGTGCGATCGAGTATCGGAGGAGCGAGCGGTGACGAAGGTCCTGGTGGTCGAGCACGAGGCGGATGCCGGCCTCGGCCTGCTCGGCGAGCGTTTCGCGGAGATCGGGCTCGAAGTGGAGACCGTCGGGCCGGATACCGGCCGCGCGGTGCCCGGCACACTCGACGGCTACGACGGACTCATCGTGCTCGGCGGTTCGATGGGCCCGAACGATGACGTCGCGGCCCCGTGGCTGCCCGCGACTCGTGAACTGCTCTCGGCCGCGGTCGCCGCCGAGATCCCGACACTCGGCATCTGTCTCGGGGCGCAACTGCTCGCGACGGCGACGGGCGGGCATGTCCGGCGGATCCCCGAGGCGCCCGAGGTCGGGCTCGGCACGGTCCACCTGAACGACGCGGCCGCGGCGGATCCGCTCCTCCAAGAGTTCGGCGGGACGGTGCTGCCGGTGGTGCAGTGGCATTGGCTCGAGGCGGACGTGCTCCCGGCCGGCGCCGAGTTGCTCGCCTCGAGCGAGGCGTGCCGGAACCAGGCGTTCCGGATCGGATCCTGCGCCTGGGGCCTGCAGTTCCACCCCGAGGCGCTGGGCGACACCGCGCAGGAGTGGACGTCGGTCGAGGATCTGACGGCGGACGGCCTGGATCCCGAAGCGGTCGTGCGCGGCGTGCGCGAGGCCGAGCAGACGCTCCGGGTGACCTGGCGGGCTCTCGCCGATCGATTCGCCCGGATCGTGCGTGCCGCACCCGCGACCGCCTGAGCGGGGTCAGGGCCCGCCTGATCAGCGATCCAGCACCATGACGCGCATGCCGTCGGTCACCTCGGAGAGCGGCTCGAAGCGCGCGCCCTCCGGGGGTGACGCGATGACCTCGCCCGGCAGATGCCTTGCGGTGCTGCTGAGCAGTACCGCGCCGTGACCGCTGAGCAGGACGCAATCGGACTCGCTGCGCAGCAGAATCGGGAGTAGCGCGCGCTCCAGGTCGTCGACCTGCAGGTCCGTGCCCACCGCGCCGACGCGATGCCCGTTCACCACGGCCGGCACGGTCAGAGTCACGATGTAGACCTCGACGCCGAGGTAGTCGATGTAGGGGCCCACGGCCGCGCTGCGCCCCTCGCCGAACGCCCGGACGAACCACTCGTGCTGCTCGTAGTCGTAGTACCGATCGGCGCCTGGAACCACCCCGAAGGAGTAGCGGGCGAAGCGCGTCTCGTCCTCGCGCACCCACCACTCGAGGCGCCCGTTCTCGCTGCCGAGCGCGGAGTGCGCGAAGATGAGGCCGCAGCCGTCGACCACGGGATGCTCCGAGAGGAACCGGGCAGCAGCGGCCTTCATCCCGCGACGTGCGGTCGGGGAGAGGTCGAGGTGCCCGTCCTGGTCCAGGGTGAGGCCGGTGACGAGCTCGGCTCCCAGCTCGTCGAGATGGGTGAAGCGCTCGTCGAACCAGTCGCGCAGTTCGCGGACGGTCTCCGAGGCGGACACCGAGCCCTCCGGCGGCGTCATCGCGCGCCCCGCTGGGCTCGGCCGACCAGCTCGATTCCCTGGAGCGACTCGGGGAGAGCCAGCTTCGCCTGGACGATGCGGCGGATGTTGCCGTTCACGTGCTCGTACGCCAGGCGCCAGGCGTCGTCCACCCGGCCCTGCTCGATCGCCATCACGAGCGCGAGATGCTCCGTGAACGCATCCTGCGTCGATCTGCCGGCCATTCCGTCGGCCCAGAGCAACGGTGTGCATTCCGACTGGAGACGCTGCTCCGCGGTGAGGAGTCTCTGAGAATGGCTGAGGACGGCGATCTCGATGTGGAAGCGGCTGTCGGTGAGCGTCCGCTCCTGGGCGCCGCGCGCCTCGCGCGCCCGGAATGCGAGCTCGGCGAGACGGGTCGGGCGATCCGGTGAGGTGCGCTGCGCGGCGAGCCGCGCAGCGGCGGAGGAAACGGCCGCGTGCTCGTCCCCGAGGTCGCGGATCGCCACGACGCTGGTACGGGCGAGCGCTCCGCGCAGCGTCTCATCGCTCGGGAACGGCGCCTTCACGACGAATGTGCCGCCGTTCCGGCCGCGCCGGGTCTCTACGACGCCCTGTGCGCGCAGCGAGGCGAGCGCCTTGCGCAGGGTCGCGACTGCGACCCCGAACTGATTCGCCAGTTCGATCTCGGCGGGCAGGCGCTCGCCGACCGCGAGCATCCCGAGCGAGATCGCCGAGGCGATGCGCTCGGCGATGCCGCCGACCTGCTGGCCGGACCCCTCGTCCCCAGGGGGCGCGGCGCTCCCGGCGAGGATCGGCGTGTGCACGGTCGTCTCCGGTTCAGGCCGCGTCGAAGTTGAGCGCCCGCGCGACGAGGCCCTCCTGCTCGACCGCGTGCACCTTGGCCGAGCCGGTCGACGGGGCCGCCGATGCGGCGCGGGAGACCACGCGGATCTTGTCGTTCGCCAGGTGCTTCGCGAGCACGAGCGAGATGAACGGCCAGGCGCCCTGGTTCTCGGGCTCGTCCTGCACCCAGACGAGCTCGGCGCCGGAGTAGTTCGCGAGCACGTGCCCCATCTCGATGGTCGGCAGCGGGTAGTACTGCTCCACCCGCACCAGTGCCACCCGCGGATCCGGGTTCTTGTCGAGTGCGGCGCGCAGGTCGTAGTAGACCTTGCCGGAGGTGAGGATCACGCGGGTCACGCTGCCAGCATCGGCCTGAGCGTCGTCGATCACGGGCTGGAACGATCCGCTCGTGAAGTCCGCCACGCCTGTCTCTTATACACATCTGACGCTGCCGACGATCTTACGCGTGTA
>CAMFIY010000357.1 GCA_945952575.1 uncultured Leucobacter sp. | reverse complement strand
CGAACTTGCCCCAGGTGGCACCCAGGTCGGCGACCAGCTGCGCGAGCTCCTGCCCGCGTTCGGCGCCGCGGTCGCACTCGACGGAGACCGGCTGACGGTGCGCGGGAACGGGACGATCCGAGGTGTGGAGCTGCACATCCCGGAGGCGGGCGAACTGGCGCCGACGCTCGTGGGACTCGCGGCCCTCGCGGCGCACGGGGTGCGCGGCCAGAACGGCGAAGCGAGCCGGATCACCGGCATCGGCCACATTCGGCATCATGAGACCGACCGCATCGCGGCGCTCGTCGCCGAGATCCGCGGGCTCGGCGGCGAGGCGGAGGAGCTGGAGGACGGCATCGTGATCCGCCCGGCACCGCTCGGTTCGGATGGACCGAACGGCGGGCTCTGGCACGCGTATGCCGATCATCGCATGGCCACCACGGGCGCCTTGCTGGGCCTGCGAGTGCCCGGGGTGCGAGTCGATGACATCGGATCCACCTCGAAGACGCTGCCGGAGTTCCCCGAGCTCTGGGCGCGCATGCTCGGGATCGCGGAGCAGAGCCCTCAGCCCGCACGCTCGCCCCTGGTCGCCGAGCTCGGGGCCCCGCCGGAGGACAGCATGTGGTTCCCCGACCTGCGGAATCTGCAGGGCTGATGAGCTGGCTGCCGCTCGACGACGAGGACGAGGATGTCCCGTACGGCGAATACGCCGATCACGCGGTGCGCCAGCGCCCGAACCCGAAGGGCAATCGTCCCCGGACGAAGCGACGGCCCGAGCACGCGGATGCGGTGATCGGCATGGTGACCGAAGTGGATCGCGGCCGCTACACCTGCCTGGTTGAGGAGCGAGAGGTGCTCGCCGCTCGGGCCCGCGAGCTGCGGAACACTCCGATCGTGATCGGGGATCGCGTGCAGCTGGTCGGCGACGTGAGCGGCGAGGAGGGCTCCCTCGCCCGCATCGTCGGAATCGAGGAGCGCCGCACCGTGCTGCGACGCAGCGCCGACGACAGCGATCGGCTCGAGCGCGTCATGGTCGCGAACGCGGATCAGATGCTGATCGTCGTCGCGGCCGCGAACCCCGAGCCCCGCGTGCGCCTGGTTGATCGCTATCTCGTCGCCGCGTACGACGCCGGTATCCGGCCGCTGATCTGCGTCACGAAGGTGGACCTCGCCGATCCCGAGCCGTTCCTCGCCCACTTCGCGGCGCTCGAGGTGCCGGTGTTCCGCTCACGGCCCGACGCCTGGCCGCTCGCGGAGATCCGTGAGGCGCTCGCCGGGAGGACCACGGTGTTCGTGGGGCACTCGGGCGTCGGCAAGTCGACGCTCATCAACGAGCTCGTCCCCGAAGCGGATCGCGCGACCGGGCACGTCAACGAGGTGACCGGCCGCGGGCGCCACACCTCCTCGTCTTCGATCGCGCTGCGCGCGGCGACGCACGGCGCTGCGGGCGGCGCGTCCGGCTGGGTGATCGACACTCCGGGAGTGCGCTCCTTCGGGCTCGGGCACGTGACGAGCGACGGGATCCTGCGGGGCTTCACCGATCTCGCCGAGATCATCGACGATTGCCCGCGCGGCTGCACCCACGCCGCGGACGCGCCCGACTGCGAGCTCGATGCCGCGATCGCCGACGGTCGACTCGATGCCGCGGGCGCGCTCCGGGTCGATTCGCTGCGCCGCCTGCTCAAGTAGGCTGGAGCGATGACCGAACGCGTGCTTCTGGAACCCGGCCAATCGGCCCCCGACTTCGCCCTCCCGGACCAGGACGGCGTGATCCGCAAGCTCTCGGATTACCGCGGCAAGCGGGTCGTCCTCTTCTTCATCCCCGAGGCCATGACTCCCGCCTGCTCGATGGAGGCGTGCGAGTTCCAGGAGTCCTCGGCACCGCTCGCCGAGGCCGGCTATCGCGTCCTCGGGATGTCGCGCGACTCGGTCGAGCGGATGCGTCGCTTCGCCGACCGGGACGGTCTCGAGTACCCGCTGCTCAGCGATCCGGAGGCCGAGGTGCACCGGGCCTACGGCGCCTACGGCACCAAGAACAGCTACGGCAGGATCATCGAGGGCGTGATCCGCTCGACCTTCGTGATCGATGCCGAGGGCCGGATCGAGCACCCGCTCTACAACATCAAGGCGACCGGGCACGTCGCCAGGGTGAGGAAGCTCCTCGGGATCTGACCCCGGGAGCCCGCTATTCGGCCAGGTCCTCCTCGGGCATCGGCGCGTACTCCGGACGGGCCAGCAGTGCCGAGAAGAAGCCGACGAAGGCGGCGAGCACCAGGATCCACGCGATCGCGGTGGGTGCAAGCCCGTACTGCAGCGATCCCGTACCCGCGGCGAACATCAGTATGTGCAGCGTCATCGCCGAGCCCCGGGACCAGCTCGCTCGGGAGCGCAGCGCGCCGAGGAAGGTGACCGCGACCCAGAGGATCGCGATCAGCGCGGCCAGGAGCACGCTCACGCGCTGCCCGAAGTCGTCACCGCCCGCATCGAAGAATCCGGTGCCGAGCGGGATGAGGGCGATCAGGCCGGCGAGCGTCTCGATTCCGAGCAGTCCGATGAGCACCGGCCAGGCGAGATGAGCGCGCGCATTGCCTGTCGGCGAAGACGACATTGCTGGAACCTTTCTGATAGGTGACAAGAAAACTATTGCCAGATGTAATGTTTCATGGAACCATATATTTCATCGAGTTTCGCGCACGCTGGTGTGAGCATTCTCAGCCACATTCAGCTACTCGCGCGAGATCAGGCTACCGGCCAACAACGGTTTCTGCGCGCGTGCCTGCGAAACACAAGGAGGAACCACCAAATGGATTGGCGCGAACAGGCCGCATGTCTCACTGTTGACCCGGAGCTCTTCTTCCCGGTCGGTAACACGGGTCCGGCCGTCGACCAGATCGAGCGGGCGAAGGCCGTCTGCGCGCGCTGCAAGGTGACCGAGATGTGCCTGCAGTACGCGATGGACACCGGCCAGGATTCCGGCGTCTGGGGTGGCCTCAGCGAGGACGAGCGCCGCGCACTCAAGCGCCGCGCCGCCCGCGCGCGCCGCGCTTCCTGATCCTTCACGGACGAGAAAGGCCCCGGAGCGATCCGGGGCCTTTTCCGTGCCCTGTCGGGCGGAAGCGTCAGTCGGTGCCGGCGTCGAAGGCGGCGCTGAGGCCGAGCTCGTCGGCGTCCTCGCTGATCCCGGGCACGGCGTCGGCGATCTGCGCCGCGCCGCCCTGCTCCTGTCTCTTATACACATCTCCGAGCCCACGAGACGCTCATGAATC
>CAMFIY010000356.1 GCA_945952575.1 uncultured Leucobacter sp. | reverse complement strand
GCTCACCATCGTGCTGACCGCCCAGCCCTCGCTCAGCTGGGATCTCGGGGAGACGAAGGGCACGGTCGCGCTCCGGATCCCGGACCACGAGCTGACGCTCGAACTGCTGCGCGAGACCGGACCGCTGGCGGTCTCGTCCGCCAACACGACGGGGGATCCCGCTGCCCGCAACATCGAGCAGGCCCAGAGCATGCTCGGCGAGTCGATCTCCGTGTACCTCGATGCCGGCGAGGTCGCGGGCGACGGCACGGCGTCCACGATCGTGGACGGCACCCGGCTCACCGCCGAGGGCGGGACGCTGCGGATCCTGCGCGCGGGCGGGGTCACCCGTGAGGCGCTCGCGGACGTGCTGCCTCAGGTGACGATCGAGGACTGATGCTCCCGTTCCTCCTGGTCGCCGGCATCGCCGCGGTCGTCACCGCGGCCGCCTCGTTCGGCGTGCTGCGGTTGAGCCGGCGGTTCAGGATAGCCCCCGAGCTGCGGGATCGAGACGTGCACACCACGCCGACGCCGCGCCTCGGCGGGATCGCCATGTACCTCGGGCTGATCGCTGCGATCCTGAGCGTGATGTTCTTCACGCGACTGACCGAGCAGATCGAGCAGGTCGCACAGCTCTGGGTGCTGCTCGGCGCGTGCACGCTGATCGCGGTGGTCGGGATCCTCGACGATCTGCTCGATCTCGACTGGATGATCAAGCTCGCCGCCCAGCTCGCGGCGGCCGGACTCCTGGCCTGGCAGGGCGTGCAGATCCTCCTGGTGCCCCTCGGCAACACCCAGATCGTCCCCTCTCCGGCCATGAACTTCGCGCTGACCGTCTTCCTCATGACGCTCGTGATGAACGCGGTGAACTTCGTCGACGGCCTCGACGGTCTCGTCGCCGGGGTCGCGATCATCGCCAACTCGGTCTTCTTCGTCTACACCCAGCTGCTCACGGCCGAGACGGGCGGCGACTCGTCGATCACCTTCGCGGCGCTCATCGCGGCGATCGTGGTCGGGATGGCGGTCGGCTTCCTGCCGTTCAACTGGCACCGGGCGAAGATGTTCATGGGGGACACCGGGGCACTGCTCATCGGACTGCTCATGGCGGTGTCGACGATCTCCGTGACCGGGCAGCTGAACCCCAGCTCGCTCGACCAGAAGCTGGTGCTCGCGAGCTACATCCCGATCATCCTGCCGATGGCGGTGCTCGCGATGCCGCTCGCCGACTTCACCCTCGCGGTGCTGCGTCGGCTGCGTGCAGGTCAGAGCCCCTTCGCCGCCGACCGCAAGCATCTGCATCATCGGCTGCTCGACATGGGCCATTCGCCCGTCCAGGCGGTCGTGATCTTCTACCTCTGGACGGCCGTCGTCTCGCTCGCGTGTCTGCTGGTCTTCACCATGCAGAGCTTCCTCTGGCCCGGGATCGTGGCGATCACGGGAGGGATCCTCTGCATCGTGGTCACGTTCACTCCGCTCGTGCGGGTGCGCCGCTGGCTGGCCCGGAAGGCTCGGGATCGCGCCCGGAGCGCGTGATCGGTTCCGCTCCGGGTCATCGTGCGGCACGGCGTTTGCTACGGTTGTGAACCATGACCCGACCCTCGTCAACCGTGCTGATGCTCCGCCGATCCCTACTCTGGTCCGGGATCGCAACCGTAGTGATCGGCCTCGTCGCCGGAGTGCTCGGGGCGGTCTTCGCCGGTGGTCAGGGCGTGGTCAGCGCGGTGCTCGGCGTGGTGATGGCCGCCCTCTACCTCAGCCTCACCGCCGTGGCGATGCTGATCGCCGCGCGCTTCGAAGGCCCGGAGAACATCGGCAAGTTCTTCGCGGTGTTCCTCGGAGGCTGGGCGCTCAAGATGATCCTGTTCGTCATAGCGATGTCCGTGCTGCTCGGTCAGGAATGGCTCGACGGCCGGGTGTTCTTCATCTCGGTCGTGGCCAACGTGGTCGCCTCGATGGTGATCGACGTCGTGGTCTTCGCCAAGTCCCGCATCTCGCACGTCGGCGACATCCCGCTGCCCGGCGACGGAGCCTGAGCGGAGCCCGCCCCCGGGCGGGTGAGGAGCGGGTCTGATTTTCTGCTAGGCTTGGTCCGTCGCTGCCAGCAGCAGAGGTCGATCGTGAAAAAGGTCCTTTTGCGCTGTCGGCGAGATATGTATGTTCACTGTCGTGTCGCCTTGTGCTGACGCCCCGAAACGGAGCTAAGTCTGTTGACCAACATCGCGTCACTGATCATCTCAGCCGGATCCAGCGACGGCGAGTTCCACGGCCCGGAGATCGCAGAGTTCTTCCCCGACGCCCTGCTCTTCGCGGGCACGCCGTTCGAGATCAACCGGATCATCCTCATCCGCCTGCTCGCGGTCGCCGTGATGATCGCCATCCTGTGGATCGGATCCAGCCGCCTCAAGGTGATCCCCACCCGCGCCCAGAGCGCCTGGGAGTTCCTGATGGACTTCCCGCGCAAGAGCGTCGTCATCGAGACCCTCGGCGAGAAGGAGGGCAACCGGTTCATGCCGATCCTCCTCACGATCTTCTTCAGCACGCTGGCGATGAACCTCACGGGCATCATCCCCGGCCTGCAGATTGCATCGACCGGCCTCATCGGCATGGCGCTGATCATGGCGGCGGTCGCCTACGTCACCTTCATCTACGCCGGCATCAAGGCCCACGGCGGCGGCTTCTTCCGCAACGCGCTGTGGCTGCCCGGTGTGCCGATCCTCATCAAGCCGATCATCGCGCTGCTCGAGTTCCTCTCGACCTTCATCATCCGCCCGATCACGCTGACGCTGCGACTCACGATGAACATGGTCGCCGGCCACATGCTGCTCGTGCTCTGCTTCCTGGCGACCGACTTCTTCTTCAGGGTCGTCCTCGTGGAGCAGGGCAACCCGCTCGGCCTGCTCGGCATCGGCAGCTTCGCCTTCGGCGTCGTCTTCGTCGTGCTGGAGCTCTTCATCGGCGCGCTGCAGGCCTACATCTTCACCATTCTCACCGCCATCTACATCCAGATGGCACTCGCCGACGAGCACTGAGCTCAGCGGCACAACCAGAACCACCCCTGAAAGGAACACATCAATGATTGGTCATATCGCCCCGCTCGCGTTCGGTCTCGCCGTTATCGGCTCGGCGATCGGCGTGGGCCTGGTCGTCGGCAAGACGATCGAGTCGGTCGCCCGTCAGCCTGAGCTCGCCGGTCGTCTGCAGACCCTGATGTGGATCGGTATCGCTCTGACCGAGGCCCTCTGCTTCATCGCCATCGGCGTCGCGTTCATCCCGTTCCCC
>CAMFIY010000355.1 GCA_945952575.1 uncultured Leucobacter sp. | reverse complement strand
ACCGCAAACTGCCACCGTCGGTTCCGCCTTATCGCCCGATGCGCGGCGCCCCTCGCCGTTCTCGCGGCGCTCTCCGGAGCCGCACCGGCCACCGCGGCCCCTGCGAGCCTCACCAAGCATGTCGCCAAGTATGTCGCGCTCGGAGATTCCTATGCCGCCGGGGTCGGCGCGGGCGGCTACATCAACAACTGCAGCGTGAGCCCGTCCGGTTACCCCTATCTGCTGGACTCCCGACCGCGGATCCGCCTGCTGCGCAACGCCGCGTGCTCCGGCGCCACCATTGCAGACGTCGCCTCGTCTCAGCTCAGAGCCGTGAACCGCGGCACGACCCTCGTCACGGTGACGGCGGGTGGCAACGACGTGAACGTGTTCGAGCTCTACGCCGCGTGTGCCGAGGATTCGACCACCGCCGATTGCGCAGGTGCGATCACGACGATCCGGACTCGGATCGCGACGGTCGGGCCGAAGATGCGCAAGCTGGTCCGCGAGATCCGGAAGCGGGCGCCGCGCGCCACCATCATCGTGACCGGCTATCCGCGCCCGTTCGCCGATTCCGCGGCAGCGGCGGTGCCGGTCGCCGGCATCGTCAATGCCGCGATCGACGGGATCGACACCCAGCTCTCTCGGGCCTCCCAGGCGTCCTGCGCACGCTTCGCCCCCGTCTCGTTCGGCGAGCACGCCCTGTTCGGGTCCGACGCGTCGTGGATGATCGGCGATCCGGCGGATCCCGGGTTCGGCCACCCCACCGCCGCGGGCTACGTCGCCTACCGCGACGCGATCCGGGCGGTGCTCTAACCGGCCGGGGCCGCCGACACCGGGAACTCGCTCCGCGCCGCCATCAGACGACGCCGCGCCCCCGGCTCCGCGCCCTCCAGCGCGACGGTGATCGCGGCGAGGGCCTGAGGGATCAGGCCGCTGCTGGTCGCGAGTTCGACGAGCGCATCCGACGCCTCGACATCGTGCCGCCCCGCGCGGATGAGATCCACCAGGCCCAGCAGCGCATCCGGTTCGCCGTGCCGCGCGCGGACGAGGATCGCGTGGCCGCGGATCCGCGGATCCCGGTGGTCCGCCTGGGCCATGATCACCTCATGCGCCGCCGGCGTCCCGATCTTCACCAGCGCGTCGAATGCCCGACGGCAGCGATCGCCCTCCGCCGACGGAAGCGCGGCCGCCAGCGCCGGAATCGCCGCGTCGCCGATCCGGGCGATCGCCCACTGGAGCGCGCCCGCCGCGTCCTCGCTCGGTTCGCGGAGCATCGCATCGACGAGTACGGGCACGTCCCGCTGATCGGTGCGCTCCAGCGTCAGCGCGAGCTGCTGCCGCTGCGACGGGTTCGCCGCCGCGAAGCCGCGGACGAGGCCGATCGTGCGCAGCACGTCGCTCCAGCTCTGCGGCTCAGTGGAGCGGACGCGCTCGAGCCGGCCGATCAGATCCTGCGCCTGCGCGATCTGCTCGCGGGTGCGGTCGATCAGCCGCTCGACCAGAGCGGCCGGACTGAACGCCCGATCGTCGATCACCTCGGCGATCTGGGCGAGGCTCAGGCCGAGCGAGCGCAGACCCTCGACGTGGAAGAGCCGCTGCAGCTCGTCCTCCGAGTACTCCCGGTATCCGCCCGCCGTCCGCGCGGAGGGCGAGACGAGGCCGATCCGGTCGTAGTGGCGCAGCATCCGGGCGCTGATGCCCGAGCGCTGCGCCACCTCACCGATCCGCATCCTCAGCCCCGCGCTGCCGCCGCGTCGAGGATCGCCGCGTCGAGGCCCGCCGGATCCGGGATCCCGGCGCTCGCGGGAGCTGCGCGGAGCGCCACGATCCGATCGGCCTCGGCGATCGCGGCGTCGAAACCCGCCTCGGGATCCGCCATGATCGACAGGGTGGCGAGCGCGTGCGCGCCGACCTCCCGGTCGGGGCCGTCGGCCGCGCGCTCGACGACGGGCAGCGCCGGATCGCCCAGCACGGCGAAGGCCCGGCTGAGACTGCGCCGCGTCTCGCGATCCCCGCGGCCGAACTGCGTCGCCAGCATGGCCGCCAGTTCCGACTCACGACCCGCCGGGACGAGGCCGGCTGCCACGCGCCACGCCGCGCGGGCCACCTCGGTGTCGTCGTCGCGCAGCAGCTCCCGGGTGATCGCCGGCCAGGCGCGGGGATCCCCGAGTTTCGAGAGCGTGTGCAGGGCCTGGCTGCGCGCCTGCCCGATCTCGGAGTCGAGCTGCGACAGGACGGCGCCGAGGGTCCGTTCCCGGTCCTGGCGTGTCAGCGCCCAGGTCAGCATGTCGCGCACGTAGAAGTCGGGCTCGATCGCGCATCGGTCCACGAGCACATCGACGGAACCGGGATCCGGAGCGGTGCCCGCCGTGAGCGCCGCCTGCAACCGGGCGGACGCATCGTCGCTCCGAAGCGCGCGCCTCAGCCGCGCACCCCCGGTGTCCGTGTCCGCGTTCGTCTTCACCATCTCGATACCTCCGCAAACTACTCCACACCTTGTCAACGTGACAAGGTCAAGCCGCGGTCGCGGAGGTTTCGGGATCCCGCTCGGGCCGGGGCCGCACCGCGGTGCGCCGCATCCCGCGGCGGGCGACGGCATCGATACCGAGCCCGATGAGGAGCATCACCGCGATCCCGAGCAGGGCCGACCACAGGGGATCCCCGAGCCACGCGACCGACAGCGTCGCCACGGCGAGGCACATCGCCGCCCACACGACCCCGGCCAGCATCGAGTACGCCAGGAACCTGCGATACCTGAGCCCCGACGCACCGGCCATCGCGTTCACGGCGACCCTGCCGACGGGGATGTAGCGCCCGACCAGCACCAGCGTTGCGGGTGAGGCGTGGATCCGGCTCGAGATCCAATCGGTCGTGCGCTGCACGCGCGGCCGCCGCATCCAGGCGAAACGCCGCACCCCCAAGCGACGGCCGAGGGCGAAGGCGATGCTGTCGCCCACGACGGCGCCGGCAGCCGCGACCGCGACGATGGCGATCGGCCAGGCGAACCCCGCGCCTCCGCCCGATCCCGCAGCCGCAGCCGCCGGACCACTCAGGTGCCCGGTCGCGATGACCGCCGAGAGAGCCGCGACCACGGTCATCTCGCTCGGCACGGGCGGGAAGAAGCCGTCGATGATGCACACGGCTGCGATGAGCACGAGCAGCAACGGCGACGTGATGAGCGAGTCGATGAGGGCGGGAAGGATCTCCATGCCGATCACGCTACGTTCCGGGCCCGGCGCGGCGCGTCATTCTCGAGTACCCACTCCCTCGTACTCGAGAGTGAGATCGGTGC
>CAMFIY010000354.1 GCA_945952575.1 uncultured Leucobacter sp. | reverse complement strand
GAGCGCGCTGAAGCGGAACGGGCGATCCACCCGGTTGAAGCCGAGCGGGCAGTGCACGGTGCCGGCCGGGATGTAGACGGAGCCGGAGGTCGTGATGACGTGCCGCTCGCCCTCGATCTCCATGTAGATCTCGGCGCCGAGGTCGTGCGGGTCGTCGGGGTCGCCGCCCGTCCAGATCAGCACCTCGTCGTAGTCGTGCACGTGCGGGTTCACCCACTGCTGCGGCTCGGCGTGGGGGTGGATCCAGATGTGGGTCATGTTGACCTGGGCCCCGGGAACGAGATCGCTGTTCACGAGCCACAGGCCCTCGCCCAGGTTCGGCAGCGCGTATTCGAGCTGCTCCTCGTTCTCCTTGACCATCTCGTCCATGCAGTTCGGCATGTCGGTGACGAACAGGTGATCGTACTTCGTCATGGTGTTCCTCTCTTCGTGTGGTTCGGTGTCCCGGATCCCGGGCTCGGGATCCGGCGGCGCGGATCAGCCGCCCGCGGCGTAGCGCCCCGGCTTCCGGCCGAACACCAGCAGTCCGGTGACGACCACGAGCGCGGAGAACGAGGCCATCGTGATGCCGAGCGCCGTGGCGCTGACGCCGCCGATCGAGATGATCGGGGCGATGACGGGTCCGATGATCAGGGACGAGGTCCCGAGGATCGCCGCAGCGGATCCTGCGCGCTCGCCGTGGTCGGTGAGGGCGATGGCGCTCGAGTTCGGGATGGTGAAGCCGGTGGAGCAGAGGTAGATCGCGAGTCCGGCGACGAATGGCGCGATCCCGAGGCCGAGGAGGCCGCTGAGCGCCGCGAGCAGCCCGCCGGCGAAGGCGAGCAGCATGCCGACGAGATAGAGCCGCTCGGGCGTGAACGTCGAGACGAGCACGCGGTTGGTCCGGGACCCGACCACGTTGCAGAGGGATCCCGCGGCGAACATGACGCCGAAGACCGCGGGGGAGACGCCGAAGCCGTTCTGCAGCACGAAGCTGGACATCGAGAGGTAGGCGAAGAAGGCTGCGCCGCCGAGCGTCGCGATGACCAGCACGGCGCGATAGCCCGGGTGCGCGAGCAGGATCTTCAGGTCGCCGAAGAGCACGGTCGGCCCGCCGGCGGTGCGCCGCCGCTCACGCGGATGCGACTCCGGGAGCCAGAGCAGGGCCGAGACGAGCAGCAGCGCACCGATCCCGGCGAGCACCCAGAAGAACCCGCGCCACTCGAGGAACCGGCTGAGCTGCCCGCCCAGCACGGGCGCGACGACGGGCGCGACGGCTCCGACGAGCGCGAGCCAGGAGAGCATCCGGGCGAGCTGCCCGCCGGTGAAGATGTCGCGGGCGATCGCCAGCACGATCACCATGCCGGCGGCCCCGCTGATCCCCTGCAGCGCCCGGAAGAGCAGCAGCCATCCGATCGAGGGGGCGACGGCGCAGGCGGCCGAGAACACGGTGAACGACACGACTCCGATGAGCAGCGGCAGCCGCCGGCCGAAGCGATCGCTCATCGGGCCGGCGATCAGCTGCCCGAATCCGAGTCCCAGCATGCAGACCGACATCGTCGTCTGGGCGAGGGCGTCGCTGACCTCGAGCGATCTCGCGAGCTCGGGCAGCACCGGCATGTAGAGGTCCATCGAGAGCGGCCCGAACGCCTCGAGCAGCCCCAGCAGGAGGATGAGTCCGGCGCTCGGCCGGACTGCGTCAGCCCTCACGCGAATAGACGCGGCGACCCTCGAACCAGGTCTCGACGACCTCCGTGTCCGCGAGGGAGAGCGGATCGCGCGTGAACGGGTTCTGATCCAGGATCGCGAAGTCGGCCGAGAAGCCGGTCGAGATCCGGCCCGCCGTCTCGCCCAGGCCGATCGCCTCGGCGCCCTGCGAGGTGCACACGCGCAGCGCCTCGAGCAGCGTGAGCGCCTGCTCGGGCCACAGCGCGCCCGGCGTCTGCCGGAACGGGTCGGAGCGGGTGACGAGCCCGTGGATCCCGAACCAGGGATTCGGGGTGGGGCTCACCGGCCAGTCCGAGCCCATCGCGAGCCGGGTGCCGAGGTCCGTGAGGGCCCGGTTCGGCTGGATCCTGCCCGCGAGCGGTTGCGGTAGCACCTCGGAGAGGGCCTGCGGGATGACGCCGGGGAACCAGACGAACGGGGACATGTCGGCGGTCACGTCGAGCTCGGCGAGGCGCGGCAGGTCGGCGTCCGAGAGGAACTGGCCGTGCGCGATGTGCACGCGCGTGGCCGTGTCGCCGCTCTCCCGCAGCGTCTGCGTCGCATCGAGCACGACGCGGGCAGCCGCGTCGCCGGCGCAGTGCACCTTGAGGCCGAGCCCCTGGCCCGCGATGTCGCGCATGAGCGCGCCGAACTCGTCCTGCGGGATCAGGAGGGCGCCCGTGAAGTCGTGGCCGTGCTCCTCGTCGGGCAGGTACGGCTCGAGGAAGGCGGCCGTGCGCGCCGGCGGCACCCCGTCGAGGAACACCTTGACGAAGTCGGGCCGATGATGGGCGCTGCGCGTCGGCTCGGCGAGGTCGACGAGCTCCTGCCCGACGGGGGAGAAGCCGAAGATCTCGTCGTTGATCGTGATCGAGGTGACGGCCCAGGCGTTCAGCCGGCCGGCCTCGTCGAGGTCGTGCAGCGCGCGCAGGATCTCGAGCGACGCGGCCGCGTCCTGGAACGCGGTGATGCCGAAGCTGTTCAGGATCTCGACGCCGCGGGCCGAGGCGGCGCAGTGCTGCTCGGGGGTGAAGCCGCCGACGGCCGCCATCGCATACTCGACCGTGAGGCCCGCTCCCTCGAGCAGGACGCCGGTGGCCCGGCCCGTCGCCGGATCCCGCAGCACGCCCGGGCCGGCGCCGTCCTCCGGCGCGTCGGGGATCCCCGCCAGCCGCAGCGCCGCGCTCGAGGCCCAGCGGTTGTGCCGGCTGTCCTCGATCAGCACCACCGGGCGGCCGTCCGCCGCAGCGTCGAGCCGTGCGAGCGTCTCGAGCGAGTTCAGCTCGGCCAGCAGGTTCGTGCCCCACGGGCCGCCGACGATCCAGCCGCCCTCCGGCGTCCGGGCCGCCTGCTCGGCGACCAGGGCGAGGATCTGCTCGAGATCCGCGCCGATCGGCACGACCAGTTCGAAGAGCTCGGCGCGCCCCGCGACCGCGTGGTGGTTGTGCACGTCGACGAGCCCCGGCATGAGGAACGCGCCGGCGAGATCGCGCCGCACCGTCCCCGGCCCGGCGAGACGGCCCAGATCCTGCCCGACCTCGAGGATCCGGCCCTCCCGCACGGCGACCGACACGGCCCCGTCGAGCAGCTCCCGGC
>CAMFIY010000353.1 GCA_945952575.1 uncultured Leucobacter sp. | reverse complement strand
GGCCTGCTATGACGCGGTCCGCCGCGGCGGCACCGCCGTCGTCGTGGGCCAGGTCGCCGACGGGGTGAAGATCTCCATCGACCCCTTCGTCATGAGCGATCAGGAGAAGAAGCTGATCGGGTCGAACTACGGATCGAGCCGGCAGTCGATCGACTTCCCGAAGATCATCGACCTCTACATGGAGGGGAAGGTGGATCTCGACTCGATGGTCACGGGCCGCATCAAGCTGGACGAGGTGAACGAGGCCTTCGCGCAGATGCGCAAGGGCCAGGGCATCCGCACCGTCATCGAATACTGAGGCGCGCTTCCGAGCAACGGGTCGGGTCGCGCTGCGCGATCCGACCCGTTGCCGTGTTCGCGGCGCGGTTCTCGCGGCCGTTTGCCATAATGAGGCCATGCCCGAGCTGCCCGAGGTGACCGCGCTGGTGGCGGATCTGCACCGTCGCGCGGTCGGGCGGGTGCTCGAGCGCTTCGACATCTTCGCGTTCGCGGCGCTGAAGACGGTCGCGCTCGCCCCTGCGGACCTCCACGGCCGGAGGATCGACGGCGTCGAGCGGCACGGCAAGTTCCTGGATCTGCGTCTCGGGGAGGATCACCTCGTCGTCCACCTGGCGCGGGCCGGCTGGATCAGGTGGCACGATCAGCTCCCCCGCACCTCGACGCGACCGGGCAGGGGCCCGCTCGCGGCGCGCCTGACCCTGACGGAGGAGGGGGACGCGGGCCCTTCCGCCTGGCTCGACATCACCGAGGCCGGGACGAAGAAGAACCTCGCGATCTCTCTGGTGCGTGATCCCGCCGAGGTCCCGGGCATCGCACGGCTGGGACCCGATCCGCTCGACGACTCGTTCACGCTCGAAGTGTTCTCGGCGGTTCTCACGGCATGCGGGAAGGCCCGGATCAAGGGCGTGCTGCGCAATCAGTCGCTCATCGCAGGCATCGGCAATGCGTACTCGGATGAGATCCTGCACGTCGCGCGCATGTCGCCGTTCAAGCCGGCTGACATGTCCGCGGAGGATGTCGCACGACTCTACGAGGCGTTGCGGTCGACGCTTCGGGAGGCGGTGGATCGCGCGGTCGGGGTCGCCGCCGCCGACCTCAAGCACGAGAAGAAGTCGCACCTGCGCGTGCACGGCCGGCCCGGCGAGCCCTGCCCGGTCTGCGGCGATACGATCCGGCAGGTGATCTACTCCGATTCCACACTGGAGTACTGCCCCACCTGTCAGACCGGCGGGACGCCTCTCGCGGACCGGGTGCTGTCGAGACTCCTGAAGTGACCGGGCGTGCTCAGCCCTGGAATCGGATGATCCTCTCGAGCGCCTCGGCGACGGCCGACTCGCCGGCGGCGTAGGAGAGACGGACGGCCCGGTAGCCGCCCCCGCGGTCCTGCGCCGAGCCCGCGGCCTGTCCTGGGCTCGTCGAAGGGTCGAAGTCGACGCCGGGCACGATCGCGACGTCGGCGCGCTCGAGGAGTGCGCGGGCATACTCCACCGAGTCGCCGTATCGCTCGAGCTGCGGGCCGAGGTCGGAGTAGTAGTAGAAGGCGCCATCGCTCGGTGCGGCCGCTCCCCACCGCAGCGACGGCTCCGCATCGAGGATCATCGCTCGAGCGCGGGCGAAGCCGTCGACGACCGTGTCGCGTTCGGCATAGCTCTCCTCGCCGAATGCGCGCATCGCGAGCTCCTGCGCCGGCGCGGGCGGTGAGAGCGCGAAGTTCGAGGCCAGCGCCTCGAGCGGCGAGACGAGGCTCGGCGGCAGGACGGCCCAGCCGAGTCGCCACCCAGTCATGCCCCAGTACTTCGAGAACGAGTTGATGACGATCGCCTCGGCATCCAGATCGACTGCGGTCACGCCCCGGGGATCCGGATCCCCGGGTTCCGGGAAGGTGATGCCGTGGTAGATCTCATCACTGATCAGGCGCGTTCCGTGGATGCGGCACCAGTCGACGAGTGCCGCGAGCTCGGCGCGCCCGAGCATCGTGCCCGTGGGATTGGCCGGCGAGGCGACGATCAGGCCGGCGAGCTCGCCGTGCTCGGCCGCCGCGGCATCGAGCAGCGCGGGGGTCGGCTGGTAGCGGGTGGTGGCGTCGGTCGGGATCTCGACGACCTGGACGCCGAGTGCAGCGAGGATGTTGCGGTACGCCGGGTACCCGGGGCTCGCGAGCGCGACGCGATCCCCCGGATCGAAGACGGTGAGGAACACGAGTTGGAAGGCCCCCGAGGATCCCGTGGTGACCGCGACGCGGCCGGGATCGACCTCGACGCCGTACCACGCGCGATAGTGCCCGGCGATGGCCTCGCGCAAGGGGGTGGTGCCGAGCGGGCCGGTGTAGCCGGCCGGCTTGAGGGTGCCCGGAGCGGGGCGGGCGCTCGGCTCCCCCGCGCAGAGCGAGACCACGTCGTGGCCGTCGGCGCGTCGGCGCGCGATCTCATCGGTGATCCGCATCACCTCGAAGGCGGGGATGTGAGAGCGCTTCGACGGCTCCATGGCGCGGGGGTTCATGAGGACTAAGCTACCCTGCCGCGTTCGGTGAGGCGGAGATAGCCGGAGAGCGCGGCCACTCCCTCCGCGGACGCGGGCAGCCCTTCGCCGAGCCGGCCGGATGACACCAGGTGCGCCGCCCACTGGGCGCGGCTGATCGCCACGTTCAGTCGGTTCCGCATCAGCAGGAATTCGAGACCTCGCGGCACATCGTCCGCGCTCGAGGCTGCGAGGCTCACGATCGCGATCACGGCCTCCTGCCCCTGGAACTTGTCGACCGTGCCCACCCGGATCTCACCGAGTCCTGCTGCCTGCAGCGCCTCGGAGACGACCTCCACCTGGGCGTTGTAGGGCGCGACCACGATCACGTCGGCCTGGCCCAGGGCGCGCGGCTCCTCTCCGGGCGCGTGCAGCACGCCGGCGAGGGCGCGGCGCGCGATCCGCACCACCTCATCCGCCTCCTCGGGCGAACTCGTCGCGTTCCCCTCGTGCTCGACCGGATGCCAGACGAGACCGGCGGGGCCGGCGCCGACGACCTCGCGCCGAACGGCATCCGGGTGGGCGCGGAGGCGCCCCTCGTAGGCGAGCTCGGACACCACGTCCGCGAGCTCGGGCCGCATGCGACGGGTCTCCGCGAGGAAGTACCCCAGATCCTCGGGAATCGTGTCGTGCTCGCCGAGCAGCCAGCCGAGCGCCGAGGTGTCGACGGGCTCGGGGTGGGATCCCTGGGACACCTGGGGCAGTTGCTGCGGATCCCCGAGGAGGAGCAGGCGCTCGGCGGCGACGGATGCGGCGACCGTCGGCGCGAGCGAGAAC
>CAMFIY010000352.1 GCA_945952575.1 uncultured Leucobacter sp. | reverse complement strand
TGCGTACGATGGCGGGATGAGAATCGTCCTCACCGGTGCGACCGGGTACATCGGCTCCTCCGTCCGTGCGGCGCTCGTCGCGCGCGGCCACGACGTGATCGCGCCGGTGCGCAGCGCGGCATCCGCCGCCGCGGCGACGGATGCGGGTGCCTCCGCCGTCGTCGGTGACATCACCGATCCGGGCTGGTTCACTCCGCTCCTGCACGACGCCGACGCCGCGATCCACCTCGCCGCGTCGCGCGCAGGTGACGGTGCGCAGTTCGACGGGGCCGTCGCGGATGCCGTGATCGCCGCCTTCGCCGGCACCGGCAAGCCCTACATCCACACCGGCGGCCTCTGGATCCACGGGCCCTCCGACGACCTCACCGAGGAGACCCCCTTCAACCCGCCCGCCCTCGTCGCATGGCGCGAGGGCGTCGAGTCGCGGCTCGAGACCGCCGCCCTGGAACTCTCGATCGTCGAGCCGGGCATCGTCTACGGGCACGGCGCGGGCATCCCGGCATCCCTGCTCGATGCGCCGAAGGATGCCGAGGGCCGTCTCACCGTCGTCGGCGACGGCATGCAGCACTGGCCGACGGTGCACGTCGACGACGTCGCCGACCTCTACGCCTTGATTGTCGAACGACCCGCGCCGGCCGGTCGCGTGCTCGCACTGAGCGGACAGAATCCGACGGTTGCCGAGATCGGCGAGGCGTTCGCGGGTGGCCCGGTCGTTCCCGAGGGCCCGGATGCCTCGCGCACCCGACTGGGTGCGGGCTACGCCGACGCGCTCATGCTCGACCAGCAGGGGAGCGGCGCGAAGGCCCGTGCGCTCGGCTGGTCGCCCTCGCGCGCATCGCTTCTCGACGAGATCCGGTCGGGGCGGTACGCGGCGACGGCCGACGAGTGACCCCGGCGAGCCTCGAGGAGATCACGCCCGGGGTCCTCGTTGCGACGAGCCGCCGGATGTCGACGACCTCGACCGTCATCGTCGGGCGAGCCGGCGCCGCGCTGCTCGTCGACCCTGCGTGGATGCCGGATGAGCTGGCGCGCTCGCCGACGAACTCACCGCGCGCGGACTTCGCGTCGTCGGCGGATTCGCCACGCACGCGCACCACGACCACCTGCTGTGGCACCCGGGGTTCGGCTCGGGCCCCCGCTGGGCGTCGCTCGCGACCGCGCACATCGCGGCATCCGAGCGCGAAGATCTGGTCGCGGCTCTCGGCGACGAGTTCGACGGAGGGCTCGCGACCCTGATGGGGCGGGTGACGGGCGTCGCGGGGGCGATTCCGGCCGAGTCCGTGCCGGCGGGCGTCGAAATCGAGCTGATCGTGCACGACGGGCACGCCCCCGGGCACACCGCACTGTGGCTGCCCGGCCCGCGCATCCTGATCGCCGGCGACATGCTGAGCGACATCGAGCTGCCGCTGCCGTTCTGGCCCGACGATCTTCCCGCCTACCTCGCCGCGCTCGATGTGCTCGCGCCCTACGCGGAGCGCGCGGCTCTCGTGATCCCGGGTCACGGGGGCGTCGGAACCGATGCCGCCGCGCGGTTGGGCGCCGATCGTCGCTACCTCGAGGACATGGTCCGCAGCGGGGCATCCGATGACCCGCGCACCCGCCTGCCGGCGATGGCGGACGACCATGCCCACATGGAGGTCCTCGCCGAGGAGCATCGCGCGGGTCTACGCTCGCCGCATGTGCCGCAACATCCGCGTCCTCCACAACTTCGAACCGCCGACGACCGATGACGAGGTGCGCGAGGCCGCACTGCAGTTCGTCCGCAAAGTGAGCGGATCGACGCGCCCCTCGCGCGTCAACGCCGAGCCGTTCGACCGCGCGATCGATGAGATCGCCGTCGCCACGCGGCGGCTTCTCGACGCCCTCGTGACCAACGCGCCGCCCAAGAGCCGCGAAGCCGAAGCGATCAAAGGCCGGGCGCGCCACGAGGCGCGGATGGAACGCGAGGTGCGCATCCGCACGGCATCCTGAACGGGCGCCTCAGCTTCGCGGACCGAACGCTCCGTCCGCGGCGAGGGCGAGTGCGGCGTGCGACTGCGGTCGGATGCCGCGGACGATGAGGTACACGGCGAGCCAGATCTCGAACGCGAAGATCGGCAGGGCGCAGATGCCGGCGATCGTTCCGTTGAGGGGAATGAGGCCGAACAGCTGGGCGAGATCGCTCGTCAGGACGAGCGCCCCACCGACCGTCCCGAGAAGCGCGAGCGCGCGCGGCACGGCGCCGGATGACAGCAGCAGCGATCCCAGCACGATCGTGTTCACGCCGATGACGAGACCCTGACCGACGAGGAACGACGCTGTGTGCACCGCGGTGAGCGCGGATGTCGCCTCCGCCGAGAGCGGCGCGAGCGTTCGAGCGACCATCGGGAGCGTGCCCGCGAGGATCACGGCGGCCTCGAGCCCCCGCAGTGCGACGAACGTCGCGGCACGGGCCGGCCCCGAGGCGCGCAGCAGCAGCCAGAGCAGGATGCCGGTGCCGAGGCATCCGAGCGCCAAGAGGAACTCGAGCGCCACCCCGAGGGTCAGCGCGCCGGCGCCGTAGGCGGCGACGGCTCCCACCGAGGTGACGTGCGTGACCAGGTAGAGCGCACCCGTGGTGCGCGCGTACGTCCGGGCGATGTCGTTCATGATACCTCTCTGCGGGTATACGGCGTATACCCATACTCGCTGAGGATACGGTTTACGGTGTATACGTGTCAACCACCACCCGTCGCCCGCCGCTCGATCGGGTCACCGTGGTTTCGACCGCGATCGCCCTCGCCGACGCCCGCGGACTCGAAGCGACCACCATGCGGGGGCTCGCCGATGTCCTCCAGGTGACGCCGATGGCGCTGTACAAACACGTCGCGCACCGCGAGCAGTTGATCGACGAGATGGTCGACCACGTCGTCGGTGCGATCGCCGAGCCGTCGGACGACGCGGCCGCGTCCGATACGGAGAGGACCGCGGATGCCGAGGACTGGCGCGCCCACGTGCGCCGCCGCGTCCTCGCCGCCAGACGCGCCCTGCGCACCCACCCGTGGGCGCAGAATGCGATCGAAACGAGGACGACGGCGAGTCCCGTCGTCCTCGCCTACATGGACGCGCTCATGTCCGCGATGTTCGACGGGGGACTCTCCGCCGACCTCGTGCACCACGCCATGCACGCCCTCAGTACCCGCATGTGGGGTTTCACCCGCGACGTCATGCCGACTCCGACGGCCCCCGACGACCCGGCGGAGCGTGCGGCGGCGCTGAACTCCTTCCTGGCCGCCTATCCCGCCATTGCCCGCATGATGACGACGGCTCCCCACGCCGGGCAGGGG
>CAMFIY010000351.1 GCA_945952575.1 uncultured Leucobacter sp. | reverse complement strand
CACAGAATCGGGCCTTGACCTTATCGAGCCGCTACTCGCCGCCGCGCCCCGGCTCGAGCCGGTCGATGATGTCGAAGATCTCGCCGCGCAGCACGTAGCGCCCGATCACCGCGAGATTCGACGGCGCCTCGGCGGCATCCGGCTTCTCGACGAGCGCGGTGATCCGCACGACATCGTCCTCCTCGGTCGGCTGCACGGCCGCGCACCCGTAGAGATGGATCGACTCGGGCGGCACCTCCATCAGGGCGACGACGGTGGCGGCCTCGTTGTCGTGCACCTCGATCATCCGGCTCAGCAGCGGGTCCCGCGCGTCGATGAGGTCGTCGCCGAGCAGCACGGCGAAGGACTCGTCGCCCACGTGCTGCCGGGCGCGGCCCACGGCGTGGCCCAGTCCCAGCGGCTGCCCTTGGCGCAGGAAGTGCACTTCGGCGAGCTCGCTCGACTCGTGCACCTTGCCGAGCCGGCCCTCGTCGCCCTTGCGCTGCAGCGTGTACTCCAGCTCGGGCACGCTGTCGAAGTGGTTGATCAGGTTGTCCTTGTTGCGTCCCGTGATGATGAGCACATCGTCCATGCCCGCGTGGGCCGCTTCTTCGACCACGTACTGGATCGCCGGCTTGTCGACGATCGGGAGCATCTCCTTCGGCATGGCCTTGGTCGCCGGGAGGAACCTGGTGCCGAGGCCGGCAGCCGGGATCACCGCCTTCTTCACGGTGCGGACGGTGCTGTGCTTCGTCGAACTCATGCTCCCACTCTAGAGCCTGTCCTCTCCCCCGCTCCCTGCGCGCAGGAGGCGACAGTAGAATTGAGAGCATGGCTGAGCACAGCGACTTCGACGAGACCGGCGCGCAGAAGCGACGCGTCCGCCAGAGCGTCCAGGCCGCTCGCGATGCGATGACGGCGGATCAGCTCGCGGAAGCCCGCGACGGTCTGACCGAGCAGCTCTCCACTCTGGTGTCGGCGCGAGGCGCGCGCTCGATCTCCTGCTATCTGCCGGTCCAGGCCGAGCCCGACACCCGGGGGTTCCTCTCCTGGGCGAGGGAGCAGGGCATCGAGGTCTTCCTCCCCTCCGCTCGAGAGGACGGCCTCCTCGACTGGATTCGCGACACCGGCGAGGGCACGGTGACCGGCCCGTTCGGGATCCCTGAGCCGCTCGGCGATCATCTGAGCCCGCTCGCGGTCTGCAGCGTCGATCTGATGCTGGTCCCCGCATGCGCGGTCGATCGCGCTGGGGTGCGACTGGGCTGGGGTCGAGGCTATTTCGATCGCAATCTGGGGTCGATGGACAACCGTCCGCCGGTGTTCGCGATCGTCAACGAGCCTGAGATCTTCGATGCGCTGCCCAGCGAGGTGCACGACATCCCGGTGACCGGCGCGGTCACGCCCTCGAGAATCGTCTACCTCGGCCGCTGATCCGGCCGGCCCGGCCGACCGGCTGCCGGCCTCGCAACGCGCGATCTCCCGCCCGCGCGCCGAGTAGAATCGTCTCTCGTGCCTACCTATGCCTATCGTTGCAGCGACTGCGGCCACGAGTTCGACATCTATCAGCAGTTCAGCGACGACGCCCTGACCGAGTGCCCCGAGTGCGGCGGCAAGCTGCGGAAGGTATTCGGATCGCTCGGGGTCACGTTCAACGGCTCCGGTTTCTATCGCACCGATTCACGGAGCGGCTCAGGATCGGGATCCGGCTCCGGGAGTTCGGGATCGGGATCCACGGGCGCTTCATCCGGCACGGGTTCGGCGTCGGGCGGTTCCCCCGGGGGAGCCGCCGGCGGCGCTTCGTCGGGTGGATCGGGATCCTCGGGTTCGGCCGCGAAGAGCGCCGGCTAGCCGGTTTTCGGCGCAGTTCCGCGATTTTTTCCTGAGAGAAGAGATCCGCGGAACCATGCGGCAGAACGGGCCATCGTTCACCTTCAACCAAAGGTCACATTTGTGTAACGGAACGATAACTGTTAGCGTCTTGTGCTCGTATGTTGAAGCAGAACGATTTCCAGGTGCCCCACGCAAGTGCCAGCACCGAAGAACGCGGAACTGAACAGCTGGTTTCGAACCGCTCGGGTCTCGGCCCGGCGGCCCACCGCACCCTTGGCGATCGCCCCGTCCGCGGGCTGAACCGAGCGTCCAAGCTCGGGATCGCGGGTGTTGCGGCCATGGCTCTGATCGGCGGCCTCGTGGCCCCGGCGTACGCCGACACCACGGACACGAACCCGGGCGTCACCCAGGAGGATCCGACCGGAACCGATCCCGCGCTCCCCCCGAGCACCGGCTCTGCGGGCTCCACCGGCTCGGGCGAGACCGGTGGCAGCACCGGCACGACGACTCCCGCCGATCCCGCCGCCGCGGCTGCGGCCGCCGCGAAGGCCGCCGCAGCGAAGAAGAAGGCCCTCGCCAAGAAGAAGGCCCTGGCGAAGAAGAAGGCTCTCGCGAAGAAGAAGGCCCAGGCCCGCGCGAAGATCCGGAAGTACAACCACAGCGTCAAGGTGAAGCGCGCTCGGATCGCCCGCTCGGCGCTGCACCAGATCGGCGACTACCAGGACTGCACCCGGGTCGCCGAGCGCGCGCTCAGCAGGATCGGCAAGCACCCCGGCGATCTGGGCACTCAGGTGGGCGACTACACCCGCCTCGGCGGCCACCGGGTGTCGGCCAAGCACAAGAAGGTCGGCGACATCCTGATCTGGCCGGGCCGCCACGTCGCCATCTACCTCGGCCACGGCAAGGCGATCCACGGCGGATGGGGCGGCTACCGCACCGTCAAGGCCAGCGCTTCGGCCGAGCCCGGCACCCCGGTCGTCGTCCGCTACTTCAAGGGGAAGCAGCTGCACCGAGCCTGAGCCCATGCCGCCTCACCAGTGCGGCGGCTTGTCCTCCCGGAGCCTCGCGTCGTTCTCACCATCGACGCGGGGCTCTGTCGGCGGATCGTAGGGCTCGGGATCGCTGCCCTCGGGCGCGGGTCGCGTCGCCCGGCGCGGCCTGCGCCGGTTCTCGGCCTGCTCGTCGGAATCGGCAGGGCCGGGCATCAGGAGCGCGTGCTCTCCGCCTGCGTGTCGAGCACGATGGGCTGGGTCTCCTCCTGGGCGGCCGACTCGGGAGCCGGCTCCGCTTCGTAGCCGAGGATCCCGGCCACGCGAAGCGCGACCCGCTCCGGGTCCGCGAAGAGGTCGAAGCTGTGCACGCGGTGATAGTGCCAGCCGAGCCGGCGCAGCACCGACGGTCGAAGGCGCAGCGCATCGCGCAGGCTCTGCTCACCGCCTGAACGCTCAGAGATGAGATCCAGATCGACCGCGATGACCCGCTCTCCGAGCGAGGCCGCGAGCGGGATCACTC
>CAMFIY010000350.1 GCA_945952575.1 uncultured Leucobacter sp. | reverse complement strand
CCGACGTACATCAGCCGCCGTTCGGCGTTGAGGGCGCGGAGCTCGTCGACCGACATCTGATGCGGGATCAGCCCCTCTTCGACACCGGTGATGAACACCGCCGGGAACTCGAGCCCCTTCGCCGTGTGCAGCGTCATCAGGGAGACCGTGCCGCTCTGGTCGTCGAGATCATCCGCCGCCGCGACCAGACTGACCTCGGTGAGGAACTCGAGAAGGCCGACCCCGGCGTTGCGCACGTCGAACTCGCGCGCCACCGAGACGAGCTCTTCGAGGTTCTCAGCCCGCGCCTCGTCCTGGGGATCCCGCTTCGCGCGCAGCTTCTCGATCATCTCCGTCTCGTCGAGGATCAGCTTCAGCACGTCGGCGACCGGAGCCGGCTTCTTCTCATCGCCGGTTCCCGCGCCCGTCGCGGGGTCGGCGATGGTCGCGCCTCCCCCGGCGGCCGAGCGGGCCGCCCGCATGAGCAGATCGCCGAGATCCAGAATCGCCCCGCGCACCTTGGGGCCGAAGCCGATCTCGTCGGCGCGCAGCATCGCCTCATGGAACGAGATCCCCTGCGCTTCCTGGAACACGGCGAGCTGCGCCTCCGCCATCGGCCCGATCCCGCGCTTCGGCACTCCGAGCAGGCGCGACCAGGCGATCGGGTCATAGGGGTTCGCGAGACTCGTCAGATAGGCCATCGCGTCCTTGATCTCGGCCCGCTCGTAGAACTTCGTGCCGCCGAGCACGCGGTACGGAATGGCGGATCTGATCAGCAGCTCTTCAAGCGCTCGCGTCTGCGAATTGGTCCGATAGAAGACCGCGATGTCTCCGTAGGCGAGGCCGCCGCGGTGCAGATCCTCGATCTCCTCGGCCACGAACCGGGCCTCGTCGTGCTGCGAGTAGCCGGTGAATCCGGTGATCTTCTCGCCGTCCCCCTCCGCCGTCCAGAGATTCTTCTCCTGCCGGTCGAAGTTGTTGCCGATGACGGCGTTCGCCGCACTCAAGATGTTCTGCGTCGAACGGTAGTTCTGCTCGAGCTTCACGACCTCGGCTCCGGGGAAGTCCCGTTCGAACTCGACGATGTTGCGGATGTCGGCACCCCGGAAGGCGTAGATGGACTGATCGGAGTCGCCGACGACGGTGAGGCTCGCACCCGGGATGGATCCGCTGCCGTCCACCTCGCGCTCGCGCACCGGCGGCACGAGCCGATCCGCGATCTCGGGATCGACGGGCCGGGTCAGCTCTCGGATCAGCGAGTACTGGGCGTGGTTGGTGTCCTGGTACTCATCGACGAGGAGGTGCCTGAACCGTCGCTGGTAGACCGCGGCGACATCGGGATGCGAACGGAACAGGTGCACCGTCTGACCGATCAGATCGTCGAAGTCGAAGGCATTGGCACGCCGCAGCTCCTGCTCGTAGCTGCGGAAGATCTCGACGAAGATCCGCTCGCGCGGGTCGGCCTCATTGGCCGTGGCAGCGTAGGAGTCGGCGTCGCTCAGCTCGTTCTTCAACCGCGAGATCTTCGAGCTCGTGTTGGCGGGGGTGAAGCCGTAGCTGTCGGCCTCCGTCTCCTTGACGATGCGCTTCAACAGGGCGCGCGAGTCGGCGCTGTCGTAGATCGTGAACCCGGAGACGTAGCCGAAGCGCTCCGCCTCCCGGCGGAGGATCCGTACGCACGCCGAGTGGAACGTCGAGATCCACATCCCCTCGGCCGCGTCGCCGAGAAGCCCCTGCACGCGCTCGCGCATCTCCGCCGCCGCCTTGTTGGTGAAGGTGATGGCGAGGACCTGGCTCGGCCACGCCTCTTTGTTGCGGATCAGGTGCGCGATGCGGTGGGTGAGCACCCGAGTCTTGCCCGATCCCGCGCCGGCGACGATCAGCAGCGCCGGTCCGCGCGCCACGACGGCTCGGGCCTGCGGCGGGTTCAGCCCGTCGAGCAGCGGGTCGGCGCCGCCTGCCGCGCCCGGGGCGCCCCCCGACGCATAGGGCCGGCCGTCGGGTGCGAGAAGTTCGAAGTCGCTCATCGTGCTCCCAGTCTAGAAGCGACCTCTGACATCGAGATCCACGGTCTCACGCGGAGCGCACGAACTCGACCGCGGGCCCGGGGTGATCCACGAAGACGCCGTCGACGCCCGCTCGCAGAATGGCCGCCCACTCCCCTCGCCAGTCCCCGTCCGCCGCCGGATCCTCGCCGATCCGATAGGCGGGATCGAGGAACCGGTTCTCCGTCCGCAGAGTCCAGGCGAAGACCGAGAGTCCACGATCCCGGGCCGACCGCACGATCGCGGGCCCGGCGAGAACATCCCGTTTGTCGAGGCTGACGCCGTCGACGAGCCCGCCGAGCGAATCCAGCCCGGCCGGGCTGCGGAACCAGGAGTAGTCGGGTTCGGCAGCTCCTCGATCGGTGCCTGCGTGGACGGGAGCACCCTCATGCTCCATGAGGAACATCAGCCGACCCTGCAGCCCGGCCTCGCGCAGTCTCCTCAGCGGTGCGAGTTCGAAGCACTCGACGATCAACCGGTCCGGCCGATCGGCCCACCCGCAGGAGGCGAGCTCGGCGAGCAGCAGTGCCACGAGATCGTGACCGCGCTCGCGGAGGGCGTGCACGTGCTTGAGCTCGACGACGACCCCCGGCGGACGGGCGGCGCCGGGTCCGGCCGCGTCCACCAGAGCGAGCACATCGCGCAGGCGCAGGATCGGCTCGAGCCCGTCGAAGGCCGTGTTCCCCGGCCGCAGCCCAGGCAGCCGCTCACGACAGCGCAGTCCCGAGAGCTCCTGCCAGGTGAAGTCCTCGGTGAACCACCCCTCGACTGCGGTGCCGTCGACGAACCTGCGCGTGCGCCGCGCCGCGAACTCCGGTCGGTCGGCGACATCGGTCGTGCCTGATATCTCATTCTCATGTCGCACCACGAGCACACCGTCGCTGCTCACGACCACGTCGGGTTCGACGGCGTCGACCCCGGCATCGAGCGCGATCCGATAGCCGGAAGCGGTGTGCTCGGGTCGACAGCCGGGCGCCCCCCGATGGCCGATCACCAGGGCGCCCCGCACCCGCTCGTCGCCCCGCATGCCGCCTCGACCTGCCGCGAATGCCGCTCAGCCTCGCTCGCCGACCAGGTTCAGCCGCATGATGGTGCGGAGTCCGTCTCCGCTCGCGCCGACATCCAGCGCGTAGCCCAGCTTCGCGATGGCCGCCTCGATCGTCATGTCTCCCCCGTCGATCACCCCCGAATCGACGAGGTCCTGCGCCACCGCATAGCGCTCGAAATCGACCGAACCGGTCGAGCACTGCGTCACCGCGACGACGGGCATCGACCCGCACACCTCGCGCAGCGCCTTCGCCACGCCGAGACGCCC
>CAMFIY010000349.1 GCA_945952575.1 uncultured Leucobacter sp. | reverse complement strand
GGCGAGGATCGGCTGGGACGAGGGCGGGGTGCCGATCGGCGCCGCACTCGTGCACCGCGGGCCCGACGGCGATCGGGTGCTCGCGGTCGGGCGGAACCGGCGGGTGCAGATGGGCAGCGTCATCCGGCACGGCGAGACCGACTGCCTCGAGAACGCCGGCCGCCTGCCCGCGAGCGTCTATCGCGACTGCGTGCTCTACACGACGCTCTCGCCGTGCACGATGTGCGCGGGCACCGCGATCCTGTACGAGATCCCGCGCATCGTGATCGGCGAGAACCGCAGCTTCGAAGCGTCCGAGGAGTGGTTGCGCAGCAAGGGTGTCGAGCTCGTGATCGCCGAGGATCCCGACTGCATGGGCCTCATGGGCCGGATGATGCGGGAGCGCCCGGAGGTCTGGGCCGAAGACATCGGTGTGGAGGCCGGCGAGCTCTAGTCGCGCGCGGACCTGCCCTGCCCGCGGGCCCGCCTGCCCTGCCCGCGGGCCCGCCCGCCTGCCCCTGCCCTGCCTGCGGGCCCGCCCGCCTGCCCCTGCCCTACCCCTGCCGAGGAGTCGCAACACGCCGCGACAGGCCTCGGCGAGACGGCGCGTTGCGACTCCTCGGCAGGGTCGCGGGGCTGCGGGCCGTGGCCCTCGGCCTCAGCCGGTGATCGCGGCGACGAGCGCGTCCACGTCCTCGGTCGTCGTGTCGAACGAGCACATGAGCCGCACGAGCTCCGGATCCCCGGGCCAGTCGTAGAAGTGGAACCGCTCGCGGGTCCGAGCCTTCGCCTCGGCCGACAGCTTCGCGAACACCACGTTCGACTCCGTGGCGTAGGGCAGCGATATCCCGGGCGTGCGGTCGCCGCCGCTCGTGATCAGCTCCTCCATCCCCGCGCGCAACCGGGCGGCCATCGCGTTGGCGTGGCCGGCGGAGCGCCTCCAGAGCCCGCCCTCGTAGAGCGCGATGAGCTGCGCCGAGACGAAGCGCATCTTCGAGCCGAGCTGCATGTCGAGCTTGCGCAGGTACTCGATGCCGGGCGCCGCCCCGGGGTTCAGGACGATGACGGCCTCGGCCCCGAGCAGGCCGTTCTTGGTGCCGCCGAGGCTGAGCACGTCGACCCCCGCCTCGCTCGTGATCGCGGCGAGCGAGCAATCGAGGTGCGCGGCCGCGTTGCCGAGACGGGACCCGTCCATGTGCAGGATCATGCCGCGCGCGTGGGCGTGCTCCGCGAGCGCGCGAACCTCGTCGGGCGTGTAGCAGGTGCCGAACTCGCTGCTCTGCGAGATGGAGACCGCGAGCGGCTGCGCGCGATGCTCGTCCCCCCAGCCCCAGGCCTCGCGATCCACGAGCTCGGGGGTGAGCTTGCCGTCGGGGGTGTCGATCGGCAGGGTCTTGACGCCGGCCACCTTCTCGGGGGCGCCGCCCTCGTCGACGTTGATGTGGGCCGAGCGCGCGCAGACCACGGCGCCCCAGCGCGGCAGCGCGGCTTGCAGCGAGACGACGTTGGCGCCGGTCCCGTTGAAGACGGGGAACGCCGCGGTGTCGGGGCCGAAGAGCTCGCGTGCGACCTCGCCGAAGCGCTCGGTCCAGGGGTCTGCGCCGTAGGAGGAGGTGTGGCCGACGTTGGCCGCGGCGACCGCGGCGAGCACCTCGGGGTGCACGCCAGAGTAGTTGTCGGATGCGAAGGTTCGCGGATGATCTTCGGGGACGGTGCTGGGGTTCGGACTCACAGGGCAAGCCTAGCTATCGGCCGGCGCGCCGTGCCACGATGGAGGGTGTGCCGAGGCGCGCCGGAGTGGCGGCCGCGGCGGATCGGAAGGATCGGGGAAGCGATGCGCGACATCATGGTCAACATGCCGAACGGGGAGACCCGCCGTTTCGGAGATCTCGCGCCCGGCGCGGCGCTCGTGGTGAACGTCGCGTCGAAGTGCGGCTTCACCCCTCAGTATGCGGGGCTCGAGGAGCTCCATCGCGAGTTCGGCCCCCGCGGCCTCGCGCTGATCGGGATGCCGTGCAACCAGTTCCTGCGTCAGGAGCCGGGCACGGATGACGAGATCGCCGAGTTCTGCCAGGTGAACTTCGGGGTGACGTTCCCGCTGCTCGCCAAGGGCAAGGTCAACGGTCGCAAGGTCGAGCCGCTCTTCCGCGAGCTGCGGAAGGCGAAGGATCTGAGCGGCTCGGCGGGCGTCGTCCGGTGGAACTTCGAGAAGTTCCTGGTCGGGCCCGATCCGGTGGGCGGCGGGAAGCCGAGCCTGCTGCGCTTCCGCTCGGCCGTCGAGCCGAACGATCCGTCGCTCCGGGCGGCGGTAGAGGCCGTGCTCGCCGGCTGAGCCGGATCCCGCGCCCTCTGCCCGGGCCCGCTCGTCCCTCTCGCTGCGCCGCCGCACGCGATCTCGCGCCCTCTCGCCGGCGGAGCGGGCGCGAGGATCCCGTGCTTGACACGAGATCCGACGGCGCCTAGGTTCATTAGTGAAGTAATGAACCAAGGAAGTCGATAGGATCGGCGGGACACGAAAGCGAGGTGGCGCATGTTCGACGACACCCGCCCCATCTTTCTGCAGCTCGCCGAGCGCATCGCGGACGACATCCTGCGCGGACGCTACGTCGAGGGCGAGCAGGTGCCTTCGACCAATGAGCTCGCGGCGTACCTGCGCATCAACCCGGCCACGGCCGGCAAGGCGCTGAACCTGCTCGTCGATCGGGGCATCCTCGTGAAGCGGCGCGGGATCGGCATGTTCGTGGTCGACGGGGCGACCGGCCTCATCTCTGCCGAGCGGCAGCAGGGCTTCGTTCAGGACTTCATCCGTCCACTGCTCGCTGAGGCGGCCGCGCTCGGGATCGACCGGCCCGAGCTGATCCGCCTCATCAGTGCCGAACGCACGCGAGCCGAATCGCCGAGTGCGGAAGCACCTGAAACGGAAGCCGGAACACCATGACCATCGCCATCGAGACCCGAAGCCTGACCCGGGCGCATCGTGAGGTCCGCGCGCTCGACGATGTCACCGTCCAGATCCAAGCCGACACGATCACGGGACTGCTCGGCCGCAACGGCGCGGGCAAGACCACGTTCATGTCGCTCGAGACGGCGCAGGATCGACCCACCGCGGGATCCATCACCGTCCTCGGCGAGTCGCCCTTCGAGAATTCCCGGGTGCTCGAGCAGCTGTGCTTCATCCGCGACAACCAGCGCTACCCCGACGACTACAAGCTGAAGCACGCGCTGCGCGCGGCGGAGATCTTCTACCCGAACTGGAGCCGCGAACTGGCCGACGAGCTGGTGGATCTCTTCCGGATCCCGGAGAAGACGGTCGTGAAGAAGTTCTCCCGCGGCCAGCTCTCCGCGCTCGGGATCGTGCTCGGCCC
>CAMFIY010000348.1 GCA_945952575.1 uncultured Leucobacter sp. | reverse complement strand
CATCGGTGTCGAGTTCGCGAGCGTCTGGCGCTCCTTCGGCGCCGAGGTCACGATCGTCGAGGCCCTCCCGCACCTGGCTCCGAACGAAGAGGAGTCCGTGTCGAAGCAGCTCGAGCGGGCGTTCCGCAAGCGCGGCATCGACTTCAAGCTCGGCGTCCGATTCCAGTCGGTCACGCAGGACGCCTCGAGCGTCACCGTCACGCTCGAGGACGGCACGGCGCTCACCGCGGACTACCTGCTGGTCGCCGTCGGCCGCGGGCCCTCGACCCAGGGCCTCGGCTTCGAAGAGGTCGGCATCGCGATGGATCGCGGCTTCGTCCTCACGAACGAGCGCCTCGCCACGAATGTGCCCGGGGTCTACGCCGTCGGCGACATCGTCCCCGGGCTGCAGCTCGCGCACCGCGGATACCAGCAGGGCATCTTCCTCGCCGAAGAGCTGGCCGGCCTGAACCCGGTCGTCGTCGAGGACGTGAACATCCCCAAGGTCACCTACTGCGATCCCGAGATCGCCTCGGTCGGTCTCACGGAGGCCAAGGCGGCCGAGAAGTACGGCGCCGAGAACATCACCTCGTACGAGTACAACCTCGCCGGCAACGCCAAGAGCTCCATCCTCGGCACCGCGGGATCGGTCAAGGCCGTCCGCGTCAACGACGGCCCGGTCGTCGGCGTCCACATGATCGGCGCCCGCGTCGGCGAGCTCGTCGGCGAAGCGCAGCTGATCGTGAACTGGGAGGCCTACCCCGAGGATGTGGCCCCCTTCGTCCACGGGCACCCGACCCAGAACGAGACCATCGGCGAAACCATGCTGAAGCTCGCCGGCAAGCCCCTGCACGCCATCTGACGCGCGGCACGGCATCACAGACATACACAGGAACGATCGGAGAAATCACCATGAGTGAATCGGTAGTCCTCCCCGCGCTCGGCGAGAGCGTGACCGAGGGCACGGTGACCCGCTGGCTCAAGAGCGTCGGAGACACCGTCGCAGTGGATGAGCCTCTGCTCGAGGTCTCGACGGACAAGGTCGATACGGAGATCCCGTCGCCGATCGCCGGCGTGCTCGAGGAAATTCTCGTGCAGGAGGACGAGACCGTCGAAGTCGGCGCCGTGCTCGCGCGCATCGGCGACGGCAGCGGAGCCGGTACGGCGCCGCCGGCACCTGCAGAGGCGGCACCTGCAGCCGAGCCCGCGCCCGCCGCCGCACCCGAGGCCGCTCCCGCACCCGAGGCGGCACCGGAACCGCCCGCGCCCGCGCCCGCCGCCGAGGTGGCGCCGGCTCCTGCTGCCCCGGCACCGGAACCGGCTGCACCTGCACCCGAGCCCGCACCCGCGGCCCCGGCTCCCGCGTCCTCGAACAGCGGCTACGTCACCCCGATCGTCCGCAAGCTCGCACACGACACCGGCGTCGACCTCGATTCCGTGGTCGGCACGGGCGTCGGCGGCCGCATCCGCAAGGAGGACGTGCAGGCGGCGGCCGTGTCTGCGAGCGCCCCCGCGGCGGTTGCAGCGGCTCCCGCCGAGATCTCCGAGCTCCGCGGGACGCAGCAGCAGATGAGCCGCCTCCGCAAGGTCATCGCTCAGCGTGCGGTCGAGTCGCTCCAGCAGACGGCTCAGCTGACCACGGTCGTGGAGGTCGACGTCACCCGCGTGGCTCGGCTCCGCGATGCGAAGAAGGCCGAGTTCCTGCAGAAGACCGGCAACAAGCTCTCGTTCATGCCGTTCTTCGCGGTCGCGGCCGCCGAGGCGCTGCGCACCTACCCGGTGATCAACGCGACGGTCGAGGGCGACAGCATCTCCTACCCGTCGACGGAGAACATCAGCATCGCCGTGGACACCGAGCGCGGTCTGCTCACGCCGGTCGTCCGCGATGCGGGAGACAAGACGATCGCGCAGCTGGCCGCCGATATCGCCGATCTGGCCGAGCGCACCCGCTCCAACAAGCTGACCCCGGATGAGCTCGGCGGCGGCACGTTCACGCTGACCAACACCGGCTCGCGCGGAGCGCTCTTCGACACCCCGCTCGTGTTCCTGCCGCAGGTCGCCATCCTCGGCACCGGCAGCGTCGTGAAGCGACCGGTCGTGCTGAGCGGCCCGGAGGGCGACTCCATCGCGGTCCGTTCGATGGTCTACCTCGCTCTCTCCTACGATCATCGGATCGTGGACGGCGCGGACGCCGCGCGCTTCCTCACCCAGGTGAAGAACCGTCTCGAGGAGGGCCGGTTCGAAGCGAACCTCGGCATCTGAGTCCTGCTGAGCTGCGGGGGTCGGGCGTGTTCGCCCGGCCCCCGTTCTCGTCGTATCGGCTCTCTCGAGGGCGGCACGGACGGCGGAACCGGCGTGATCCGCGACTCCACGGCATGCCGGATGGCCGCGCGGGCGCCGTCACCGCTCCACCCGCGGTGCGGTCCCACCCCGGTGCTGCGGAGCTCCTCGACGACCTCGTCCACGAGCGCCAGGCAGAAGCTCTCCGCACGCGGATCCGCCCACGCCCGAATCAGGCGCTCGGCCACGCATTCCGGGATTCCGAACAGATGACAGCCGAGCGAATGCCCGAGACCCGCATGGCGCCGCCTCCGGCGCATCAGCGTGCGCTCATGGAGACCGCCGGGCGCGGGGGCCCGGCGGACACCCCGGGCCTCGAGCAGCACGTCCTCCGGCCCGAGCACGCCGGCGCACCAGCCCGCCGCTCGCAGGCGGATACCGATGTCGAGCAGCGCGAGCAGCGCCCATGCGGTCTGGCCGGCGCTGAGACCGGGCTGCGGGATCCGTCGTCTCATCTCGAAAGTCTGCGGCACGGCGAGCGCGATGGATCGGCGTCCGCGGACATCTGTGGAGAACTCTTGAGAATCACGGGTTTCCGACGCCTGTGAGCGCGGAATCGCGGTCGGGCTCCGAGCCCCGAGCGGGTAGGCTAGTCCTTATGGCCAAAGATGATTCGAAGCGCGCAACCAAGGAGCCCGGCCGCATCAAGCAGATGTGGCGGGTCTACCAGCAGACCCGTCGTCATGACCGCAATCTGACGCTCCTGCTGATCCTGTGCTTCGTCGCGCCCATCCTCCTCTCGGTGATCGCCGCCTACCTGCTGAACAACAGCGTCTTCGGCTGGATCCTCTGGCCGATCACGGGCATCCTGGTCGGACTGCTGCTCGCCCTGATCGTGCTCGGCCGCCGCGCGGAGGCGACGGCCTACAAGCAGCTCGAGGGCCAGCCCGGTGCGGTCGGCGCCGTCATCAACGGCGCGCTCCGCCGATCCTGGCGCGGCAGCGAGGTCCCGGTCGCGATGAACCGGAACCGGGATGCCGTGTACCGCGTCGTCGCGCGCGGCGGGGCGGTCCTGATCGTCGAGGGTCAGC
>CAMFIY010000347.1 GCA_945952575.1 uncultured Leucobacter sp. | reverse complement strand
ACTCCAGTGCCTCCACGGGTGTGTTGCGGAAGCTCCCGTTGATCACGTTGATCATCCCGTCGGCCCCGTCGGCGCTCTGCGAAGCTCCCCAGCCGCCGGCGTGCGCCTCCACGCAGAGGTATTCCTCGTCCTCCCGGTTCACGCCGGCGAAGTAGGTGATCATGGAGTCTCCGAACTGAGCGGCCGTGACGCGTTCCGGACGCACCCGTGAGAACGCGCTGATGAAGAGGTCGATCAGCAGCCCGAGCGTCGTGTAATACCAACCGCACGCGGCCGGACTCTCGGCATGGTGCACCGACCCCGGGCGAGTGAGCACCTCGAGGTTGCGGAAGCAGCCGCCGTCGAAGGACCGCTCCGGCGCGAAGAGCAGTTTGTAAGCGACCCGTATCGCCGCGACCGCCTGTGCGCGACCGCAATTGATCGGCCCGAGCGTCGCGTTCGGACTGCTCGTCAGATCGACGGTGAGATGCTCACCGTCGACGATGATCCGGATCGGGATCGGGATCGGGACGCCCCGTACGATCCCGTCGTCGTCCATGCTCCCCGTTCCCTCGTACACGCCGTCGGGGATGCCGCGGACCGTCTGGAGATCGAACTCGGTGCTCTGACGGAAGATCTCGTCCCGCGCGGCCTCCACCGTGGCGATTCCGAAGCGGTCGAGGATCTCGACCATGCGCCGCTGACCGGTCCGGCAGGCCGAGATCATCGCGTTGATGTCGCCGACGATGAGTTCACCGCTTCGACTGTTGCGGCGGATGATGTCGATGATGTCCTCGTTCGTGCCGGCACCGGTGCAGACCTTGACCGGACCGAGCAGAAGGCCCTCCTGGTAGATGCTGCTCGTCTCCGTGCCGCCGCCCGGGTCCTTGCCGCCGATGTCGGTGACGTCGCCGCGCACCGCGACGTATCCGACGATCTCGCCTCCGTGGTGGACCGGCGCGAAGAGCGTCACATCGTTCAGGTGCGTGCCCTGGATGTACGGGTCGTTGAGGATGACGACATCGCCTTCCTCGAGCCAGCCGTTGCCGCCGCGCCGCCGCAGCGTCTCCTTGATCGCCTCGTCCAGGTTGCCGAGGAAGAGCGGGAGTCCGCTGGATTGGCCGAGCACATCGGCGTTGCGGTCGAGAATGGCGACCGCGGCGTCCTCGTTCTCGTAGAGGAGCGGCTGGAACGCCGAACGGACGATGGCCGCGTGCATGTCCTCGGCAGCCGAGAGGAACAGGTTCCGGATGATCTCGGTGGTGACGACGTCGGTGCTCATGCGCGGACCTTTCTGAGGAGCATGGTGTTCAACTGCCCGCTTTCTGCTCGCCAGCCTGGCGGGACCAGGGTGGTCGACCCCGCCTCGAGGATCACGGCGGGGCCGTCGATCGGGGCGTTCCGAAGAGCGCTGCGGTGGATGAATCTCGCCTCGTGATCGGCGCCGTCGATCCGCACCGAGCGGGAGGACTCGGCGATCGCCGCCTCTCCGCTCTCGGCGGCATCGCCGGGAGGGGCCGCGACCGCACCGATCGCTGCGAGGCGAAGATTCACGTACTCGACAGGAGCGGCCGGCATCGCGTGCCCGTACTGCCTCCGATAGGCGGCATGGAAGAGCGTGAGCGCCCGGGCGGTCTCGCTGAGGGCGACCGTGATCGTGTGCTCCTGTCCGACATAGCGCATATCCGCGGACAGCTCGAAGGATCGATCGGCGACCGGAACGCCCTCGGCGTCGAGGAGCGCCTCGCCGCGCGACCGGAGCTCGGCCGCGACGCTCTCGAGCCGCTCCGGAGCGGCCCGCTCACCGGCGATCCCGGTGAACGGCGCGGAGACATCGTGACGCACATCAGCATGGAGCATGCCCCAGGCCGAGAGCACACCGGTCGCGAACGGCACGACGACCTCGCCGAGTCCCAGCTCTTCGGCGAGCGCCGCGCCGTGCAGCGGCCCCGCACCGCCGAATGCGACGAGCGAGAAGTCGCGGACGTCGATCCCCCGTCGCATCGTCAGGGTTCGGATCGCATTCGCCATCATGCTGGTCGCCACCGCGACGATGCCCTCGGCGACCGCGATCGGATCCATCCCCAGCTCATCCCCCAGCCGTTGCATCGCCCGCCGCGCAGCTTCCAGATCGAGCGCCATTCGCCCGCCGAGGAACCAGTCGGGATTGATCCGGCCGAGCAGCGCCTGTGCATCGGTGACCGTGGGCTCCGTGCCGCCCCGGCCGTAGCAGGCCGGACCCGGCTCCGAGCCGGCACTCTTCGGCCCGACACGGAGCCCGCCCGCTTCGGAGCGTGCGAGCGAGCCGCCTCCGGCCCCGATCGTGTGCAGCTCGACGACGGGCATCCGCATGATCTGCTCACCGATCTCGCTCTCGGTCGCGAGCGTCATCCGGCCGTCGACGACCAGGCTGACGTCGGAGGACGTGCCGCCCATGTCGATGGCGATCAGATTGGGCCGATCCAGCGCCCAGGCCAGCGTCTCGACTGCGACGACCCCGCCGGCCGGTCCGCTGAGGATCGTCTGAATCGGCTGGTGGTTGACGAGCTCCGCCGAGCAGATGCCGCCGCTGGATCGCATCACCTGCAGCGGCGCCGCGCACTGCCGCGCCGCGAGTTCTCGCTCGAGCGTGGCGAGATACCGTTCGACCGTCCGTGCGACATAGCTCGTCGCCAGCGTCGTCGAGGTGCGCTCGAACTCCCCCTGCTCGGGCGCCACCTGATGCGAGAGGACCACGGAGGCCTCGGGCAGGAGCTCCGCGAGCTGCTCGCGCAGCGCCAGCTCATTGGCCGGGTTCTGATGCGCGTGCAGGAACGAGACGGCCACGCTCGTGATTCCGCCGGCCCGGAGCTCGGCGGCGAGCGCGGCGACATCCGCGGTCGGCGGCGCCGATTCGACGACCCCGTCGTGCCGTGTCCGTTCAGCGATTCCGAACACGTCCGATCGATCGACCAGGGGATCGACGCGCACGGGATCCAGGTTCCAGATATCGCGGTTCCCGCCCCTGCCGAGCAGGGCGACATCCTCGAAACCGGCGGTGGTGACGAGGGCGATCCGCTCGCCGGTGCGGGAGAGGAGCGCGTTGAGCCCCGCCGTCGTACCGTGAACGAGGAAGCCGACATTCCCGATGATCCCCAGTTCATCGAGCCCGCGCAACATGCCGTGGCTCGGATCGGCGGGCGTGCTCGGCACTTTGTGCAGGCTCGTCCGACCCTGCGCGCGATCCTGCACCACGATATCGGTGAATGTGCCGCCGATATCGACGGCGACCCTCAGGCCTGGCTTCATCGTCTGTCCTTCCTGTCGCCGCTCGGGCGTCGATGCGGGTCGACTCGCCCCTCGCCGTGTCGAGGGACGTCGCCCTCGGTCTATT
>CAMFIY010000346.1 GCA_945952575.1 uncultured Leucobacter sp. | reverse complement strand
GACGAGGAGCGCGCCCCCGCGGTTCCGGGCACCTGGGGATACGAGCGCGAGAAGTTCCAGGCGGCCTGGGACGCGATCGAGGTGGGCCGGACCGACCTCGACGCGGCCAAGAAGCTGCTCGCGACCACGAGCACCCCGACCAAGCCCATCGTGATCGCGTCGACGACGGCGGAGGCGCAGACCCCGACCATCGCGGCCGAGATCCAGTCGGCGCTGAAGAAGCTCGGGCTCGAGGCCGAGATCCGCAACATCCCGGCAGATCAGTACTACGCGGTCTACACCGATCCCGAGGCGCGCAAGGGCATCGACCTCTACCTCACCGCGTGGGGCACCGACTTCGCCGACCCGACGCAGATCTACCAGTACTTCACCACCGGGAACATCTACAACTTCAGCGGCTACTCGAACCCCGACTACGACGCCCTCGTGGCAAAGGCCGCCGCGACGGCGGATCTCGCCCAGCGCGCCGACGCCATCATCGAGGCGCAGAAGATGATCGTGGACGAGTCGCTGTGGATCCCGATCTACGCGCCCTACAACACCTCGTTCCTGAACAAGCGGATCACCGGCTCCCCGACGGACTACGTGCAGCTGCTCAGCCCCTGGGCGGCGCAGCTGGGGGCGGCGAAGTAGGCCGATGAGCACCCTCGCCTCGCCGAAGGGAGCACGCTGATGCACCCGGTCGCCTCGACCATCCTGAAACGGGTCGCCTCGCTCGCCCTGGTACTCGTCGTCACCTCATTCGTGGTGTTCGGCGGCATGTACCTGGCACCGGGCTCCCCCGAGACCTTCCTCGCCCGCGGCAACAACGTCACGGCGGAGACGCTCGCGGCGCTGCGCGCGCAGTACCACCTCGACGACCCCTTCTTCGTGCAGTACGCGCGCTGGGTCGGCGGAGTCCTGCAGGGCGACTTCGGTCAGAGCCTCCAGTTCCACCAGCCGGTGAGCGACCTGCTCGCCTCGCGCCTCCCGACCACGCTCGCGCTCGTCGTCTACGCGGCGGTCCTGATCCTCGGCATCGGCGTGCTGCTCGGCGTGCTCGCCGCGGTCAAGCGCGGACCGGTCGACGCGATCGCGATCATCCTGAGCACGGTCGGCATGGCGACCCCGGCGTTCGTCGTAGCGATGGCGCTCACGTCGCTGTTCGCGGTCACGCTCGGGATCTTCCCGGCGTTCGGCCCGGGCGGTGACGGGCCCCTCGACACGATCTGGCACCTGACCCTGCCGGCCGTGGCGCTCGCCCTCTCGTCATGCGCCCTGGTGTTCCGCACCACGCGCACCTCGATGATCTCCACGCTCGACAAGGAATACGTCGAGACGGCTCGGGTGCGCGGCTTCGGCAGCCAGCGGGTGATCTGGGCGCACGCCTTCCGAGGCGGCATCGTCCCCGTCATCACCCTCGCCGGCCTCGTCATCTCGGGCCTGCTCGTGACGACCACCATCGTCGAGACGGTGTTCGGCCTGAACGGCATCGGCTCGCTCCTCGTGCAGGCGGTCAACGTGAAGGACTTCCCCGTCGTGCAGGCGATCGTCCTCGTCATCGTGGCCGTGTTCGTGGTCTCGAACCTCGTGGTCGACCTGCTCTACCCGATCCTCGAACCCCGAGCCCGACGGAAGGTGGAATCACGGTGACCCTCCCCACGACTCACACGCGGACCACGAGCCTCCTGACCCGGCGCACCTGGCTCAGCTTCCGCGTCCGCGGCAACGGCCTCACCCTCGCCGCCAGCATCGTACTCGCCCTTCTGGTGCTGCTCGCCGTGTTCGCACCGCTGATCTCGCCGCAGGATCCCTACGCCGTGTCGCTGATCGATTCCCTCCAGGGGCCCTCGGCTGCGCATTGGCTCGGCACCGACGAGGCCGGCCGGGACGTGCTCTCGCGCACCATCTACGCGGCGCGGATCTCGCTGCTCGGACCGCTCGGCGTCGTGCTCGGCTCTGCGGTCCTGGGCGTGCTCATCGGCGTCGTCTCCGCATGGAGCGGCGGTGCGGTCGACTCGGTGCTCTCCCGGATCGTCGAGATCCTCTTCGCGTTCCCCGGGGTGCTGCTGGCCATCCTCGCCGTGGCCATCTTCGGCCCGGGCCTGAACTCGATCGTGATCGCGCTCGCCATCGCCTACATCCCGTACATGGCCCGCGTCACCCGCAGCGTCGCGATCGCCGAGCGCGGCAGCCTCTACATCCAGGCGCTCGAGACCCAGGGCATGCCGGCCTGGCAGATCCTGGTCCGACACCTCCTGCCGAACATCACCCCCTTCGTCATCGCGCAGGCGACGCTGTGCTTCGGCTACGCGATGATCGACCTCGCCGGGCTCTCCTTCCTCGGCTTCGGCGTGCAACCGCCCGAGGCCGATTGGGGCGCGATGTCTGCGCAGGGGCAGGCCGCGCTGATCCAGGGCGTCGCCCTGCCCGCGCTGGCGCCCGGCGCGATGATCGTGCTCGCGGTCGTCAGCTTCAGCCTGCTCGGCGAGGGCCTCGCCGAGCGCATCACCCGGAGGGAGCAGGCCTGATGGCGGCATCGGAACGAACGCCCCTGCTGACGGTCGAGGAACTCTCCCTCTCCGTCGTCAGGCACGGCGAGGAGCGTCGGATCCTCAGCGGGGTCTCGCTCGACTGCGCGCCCGGCGAGTTCGTCGCGCTGGTCGGCGAATCGGGGTCGGGCAAGTCCATGACGCTGCGCACCGTCGTGGGGCTGACCCCGCGCGGATCCCGGCTCAGCGGCTCGGTGCGTCTGGGCGACATCGACCTCGTGACCGCTTCGAAGGCGCAGATCGGCGAGGTGCGGAAGAAGCGTGCGGCGATGATCTTCCAGGATCCGCGCGCGCACATCAATCCCTACCAGACCATCGGCGGATTCATGTGCGAGGCGCTTCGCGTCAACCGCGGGATGAGCCGGAGCGATGCGAGCGCGACGGCGGCGCGCCTGCTCGACGAGGTCGGGCTCTTCGACCCCGAGGCACAGCTGCACAAGCACCCGCACGAGCTCTCCGGCGGCATGCTGCAACGGGTCATGATCGCGTCCGCGCTCGCGAGCGAGCCGGAGCTGCTGCTCGCCGACGAGCCCACGACCGCGCTCGACGTGACGACGCAGGCCGAGATCATCGCGATCCTCCAGGATCTCCGAGCGAGCCGAGGGCTCGCCATCGTACTCGTCACCCACGATCTCGACCTCGCCGCCGGATCCTGCGACCGCATCTCGGTGATGCGCTACGGAGAGATCGTCGAGCAGGCCGAGGCGCGCGAGCTGTGGCGGAACTCGCAGCACCCCTACACGCAGGCGCTCCTCGCGGCGATGCCCGCCAGGCTCGCGAAGTCACCCGCACAGCGGCCGCAGGGGCAGTCATGATCCAGCACC
>CAMFIY010000345.1 GCA_945952575.1 uncultured Leucobacter sp. | reverse complement strand
CCGCTTCGGCGAGGTCCACGATGCCGCCATGGCTGTGATCGAGCGCAGGACCCGTGAGTGGGGGCTGCCGCTGACCGTCGAAGACGATGTCCGGGCCGCGGTCGATTCGACTCCGGACGACGAGCCGATCGCGCTGCACCGGCGCTACATGGTGCACGGGACGAGCCACCATCTCGGCCTCGACGTGCACGATTGCGCGCAGGCGAAGCGCGAGCTCTACATGGACGGGATCCTGCGGGCGGGCATGGTCTTCACGATCGAGCCGGGTCTCTACTTCCAGCCGGACGATCTCACGGTGCCCGAGGAGTTCCGCGGCATCGGTGTGCGGATCGAGGACGACATCGTCGTCACCGAGACCGGCTGCATCAACCTCTCCGCAGCCATCCCGCGGACTGCGGACGACGTCGAGGCCTGGGGGCGGCGGCGGAAGGGCTGACCCGCAGGGCTGAGGCCGGCCGCCCGCCAGGATGCCGCGCGCCGGCGCGATCAGTTGCGGGGCCGTGACGAGGTCGTAGCGGGTCGCGACGAACTGCATGACGGAGGAGAAGTCGCGGCGGTTGCGGTTCAGCGCGTAGGAGAGCACTCCGAAGAGCATGCCGAAGCCTGCGCCGATGGCGATCGCGGCGATGAAGACGCCTCCGATACTCGCGTTGTTCGGCTGGAAGATGAAGAGCAGCAGAGCCAGGAACAGGCCCAGGTAGGCGCCGGAGAACGCGCCCATCATGGCGATCCTGCCGTAGGTGAGCTTGCCGGTGACCCGTTCGACGCTGCGCACGTCGTTGCCGACGATCGACACCTCGCTCACCGGGAAGTTCGCGCGCGCCAGCCGGTCCACCGCGTGCATGGCGTCGGCGTAGCGGTCGTACGTCGAGATGATCTCGCCCTGGGGCAGTTCGGGCATCTGCAACGCCCGGCGATTCGTAGGCCGACGGGAATCCTGCGGCATCGGGTTGCTCATGCCCCCGATTCTTTCACGTCAAGCTATGCGAGCGCTCGATACGCGGTGATCGCCTGCGGATACCCCGGCACGTCGATCGTCCGGAGCTCGTGCGTCTCGAGATCCACGAGTGTGACGCCGTCCCAGCCCTCATTCCGCGTGTTTCCGCCCGCGATGGCAGCGTGTTCGGCACCGCTTCCATCAATCCACACCGCCACAGTCTCATGCGGTCTCGCGAGCGGCACGACCCGCTCCCCGCCCGAATCGAGATCCAGGATCGAGAGATTCGGCCGTCCGGTCGCATTGCCGAACGCTCCGGTGCCCACGGTGAGAAGTCGGCTGCCCGCCAGCGCGGTCCCGTGCGCGTGCGAATCGGCGCGACTCTTCACCGTGGTGTACTCGCCGCTGCCGGGATCGAGCCGTGCCACGAGCCGGCCCTGGTACGGCAGCAGGATCGTCCCGTCGGTGTCGACCGCGCCGTAGTGCGCCTTCTCCCAGGACGCCAGACCGCCCTCGGAGCCGAAGGGAGCCACGCGGTGCTGTCTCGTCTCGAGCGTGGAAGCGTAGAGAACGGTGACGGTGAACGAGTCGTGATCGACCGTAGCCGCCCACTCGCCGTCCGGTGCGACCAGCACGTCGAACGGTCGCAGTCCCACCGGAACATCGGCGACGATCCGACCCGATTCCGCGTCATAGACCTCGAGATGGAATCCGCCGTCGCCCGAAGTGGTGGCCACGTACACCCGGTCGCCCGCCGGAGCGACGGCGAGGCCCAGCCCGCCCGGGCGGTACTCGCCGCGCTCGACCCGATCGGTCCGATTGCGGTATCGCACCAGGCGCGTCCGGCGGAGCTCCGCGAGATCGATCACGGCCAGTCCCTCGGCGGTCGCCGCGTAGCCGACGCCCCTGCCCTGGTCGACGCCGACGCCCCAGGGCGCCGCGCCGACGCGAACGCGGCGCACGATCCGGCCGCCGCCCGACGCGGGATCGATCACCGCGACATGACTCTTGTTCGCCAGCGAGGCGAGCAGCAGCATGCGTCCCTGCTCGGGCACCGGCGCCGATCCTGTCGCTTCGGGAGCGGCCTCCGGCCGCTCCGTCGCCGAGGGACGAGTGCCTCCGGGGTCGGCGGCGCATCCGGCGAGAGCGGCTGCGGCGAGCACCGGAAGCGTCATCACACCGCGTCGGGTCCAGACGCTTGAAGCTTCACGCATTTCACCAGTCTGCCTCACCCGACTGACTCTTCGCTGATCCCATCCGAATTCGATTCCGCCGATGGCGGGTTCGGCCCCGGCAGCGCGCCGCGGGCACTACCCTGGGTAGAGTGAGCAGCTCGAGGATCTTCGTGGGTCGGATCGCCGGTCGAGGCGTATTCGATCCCGTCGGCGACCGCATCGGCAAGGTTCGCGACGTGCTGGTGGTCTATCGCGCCACCGCAGCACCGCGGGTCGTCGGCCTGATCGTCGAGATCCCCGGCAAACGCCGGGTGTTCGTCCCGATCGGCAGGATCACCTCGATCGGCGCCGGGCAGATCATCGCGACCGGCCTCATCAACGTGCGCCGCTTCGAGCAACGGGGCGGCGAGACGCGGATGATCGCCGAGATGATCGGCCGCGAGGTGCACCTGACCGGTACGACCGCGGCCGAGGCCCACACGACGACCGCGACGATCGCCGATGCGGCGATCGACCGCACCCGCTCGGGCGAGTGGGTCGTCTCCGAACTCTTCCTGAGGCTTCCCAAGCCGGCGGCGCCGTTCTCCCGCAGCGATACCCGGATCGTGCGCTGGTCCGACGTCCGGCTGCCGAGCGAATCGGCAGGCGCGCAGTCCGCCGAACTGCTGATCCAGACCCTCGTGGATCTGAAACCGGCGGATCTCGCCGAGTCGCTCCTCGAGCTTCCGAACGCGCGCATGCTCGAGGTCGTCGAGGAGCTTCCGGATGATCGCGTCGCCGACGCGCTCGAGGAGATGGTCGAGGCCGATCAGCTCGCCCTGCTGGCGCAGTTGCAGAGCGACCGCGCGGCAGACGTGCTCGATCGCATGGAGCCGGACGACGCGGCCGACCTGATCGCCGCGCTGCCCGCGGCCCGCGGCGAGGAGCTCCTCGAGCTCATGGAGCCCGAGGAGGCGGAGGACGTGCGTCGGCTCCTGGAGTACGACGGCGATACGGCCGGCGGTCTCATGAGCCCCTCGCCGATCGTGCTCTCCGGCGAGTCGAGCATCGCCGAGGCGCTCGCGCTGATCCGCCGCGCCGAGATCCCGCCCGCGATGGCCTCCGCCGTCTACGTGACCCACCCGCCCTACGAGACGCCGACCGGCGAATACCTGGGCATGGCGCACTTCCAGCGCATGCTGCGCTTCCCCCCGCACGAGCGCCTCTCTGCGCTGCTCGACACCGAGATCGAGGCGATCCCGGTGCAGGCG
>CAMFIY010000344.1 GCA_945952575.1 uncultured Leucobacter sp. | reverse complement strand
ACCCCACTGAGCGCCGGCGGCTGCGGTCAGGCGACCGGCCAGACCATCGGCGAGCGCGACGACCGCAAGCGGCACCAGCCAGAGCAACGGCGACCGATACGTGACGATCAGCAGGATCGCGACGATGAGGATGGTCACCAGCAGGAGCGTGAAATCCGCCCCTGCGAACGAGGAGGCGATATCGGCCCCGAACGCGGGGCCGCCGGTGACGAGGAGCCCCAGTCCGTCGGGCGCATGATCGGCGATCACTGCGCGCACATCCGCGATCGTCGTCGCCGTCTCCGCATTGCTCTTCCCGATCGCGATCGGGACGATGAGCACGGCTGCCCGTCCGTCGTCGCTCAGCTGCGGACCTGACGGTGGTGCGTCCGCATCGGTGCCGAGCTTCGGCAGCAGTGCGGTGAGCGCGATGGCATCCTCTTCCGACAGCTTCTCCCCGTCGTTTCGCGACGCTACCACGAGCACCGGTTGACGATCGGCGTTCGGAAACTCGGCCATCAGTTCGCTCGCTCGCGTCGACTCCGACGACATCGGAGCCTGGGCGTTGCGGGCCGGGGCCTTCGCAGAACCGAATGCGCCGAAGAGCCCGACCACGATGAGCAGCACCAATCCGAGTGAGATCCATGCTCCGCCTCGCGAAGCGAGTCGGACGGAGAGCGGTCTGGGTGCGCGGAGATCTGGCATGTCATCAAGACCATCAGTTCGAACCGCTCCCGACATCGGGGAGGAGGGTGAACTCGGGATCGGCCGAAATGATGATGCGCAACTCGGTGGGATCCTCCGAGCGATGCCTGAGCATTCGGAGCATGACCGGCACCCGGGTGCGCACCGGGACCAGGTCGCGCTCGGCCCGGGCGGGGTGGACCTGAAGGTGATGACGCGTCGCGAGTCGTGGGCGTCGGCGGTCGAGATCTTCGCCGGTCCGCAGATTGCCGCCGATGCCGATATCACTCTGCTCGTGGCCCTCGACGATCATTGCGGTGTCGACGGCATCCCGCGCCTGCGACTGGATGCTGCGCTGCTCCCCGCGGGATCCGTCACCGAACTGGGCGGGCACTGAGTGCTCGTGCGCTTGAGCCGACGCTGAGGCGGGCGCGGAGCGGCGCCGTGGGGATCGCAGTCACAACCGAGACGACTATCCGATCACCTCCTTCAGGAGCTCGTCCATGGTTGCAAACCGCGCTCGCTCCATCGGACTCTCCTCGAGAACGCCTTGGTACTTCCGCCACTGCTCCTCGCTCCACAGGTGGCCGGTGCGCTTCGAGTGCTTCCAGACGAAGCAGTGAGGGCTATGTGCGTTCATCGCCATCGGTGGCGCCGTCAGCGCTCGCTCGAGGTCGGCGTTGGCGTCGGTCACGGCTATCAGCCAGAGATCTCGATCGCCCCGTTCCTCGGCGAACCGCGCGATCCATTCGACGACATCCTCGCCGAGCATCGGCGTGCCGATGATACGTCCGAGAAGCGGAGGAAGGATTGGATCTGTGTCGTACACTTCCCTGAACGCTTCGAGGAGCTCGACCGTAATCGGGTACTGCGACTCACCGCCTGAAGCATCCATGAGCTGGTCAGGAGTCAGAGACTCGACGAATGCCCGGTCGTACACGTGTTGCCTCCGTCGGGATAGCCTACGATCCTCCGGCGTCGTCGGTTTCATCGGGCCTGGAAGCCCCATGAAATGCCCGGAGCGCCGAGAGAACCGCCGCGCGAATCACGAAATACAACGCATAGAGAAAGATCGCGGCGAAGATCAGCGTCAGCACGAATGGGTCGATGCCAGTCATACCTTCATCATAGGGTCAGCAGAGCGACAGCGCTCGAGTGACGCCGCGACCACAACGCGTGATGGGGATGCCTTGGTGGAGCCGAGGGGAATTGAACCCCTGTCCACTTCGATGATTCCGCGCCTTCTACGGGTGTAGTTCGTAAAAGCGTTCTACTCGACCTCGTCCTTTGCCACGAACACCTAGGACGACAGGCCCAGTCTCAGTGAAAGTCCCGATACGCCCTGAGACACGACGCATCAGCAAGCCCTCTAGATGACGCCAGGATCCGGGGCGAAGGCGAACCCGGCCTGACGGACTCGGTCTCGTGCTTAGGCAGCGAGAGCGAAGTCGGTGCGCTTAGCGTTGGCACCTATGGTTTGCGACGAGCGTTAACGAGATAACGTCGCGTCCTCGACCCGCTTCTCACAGTCTCAAATCGACGTGTCGAAACCGATCGGCCCCGTGATCGCTCGGCAGGCCGCATGCACGGCGAGCCTCACTGGGCATCCACATCACACGCTATGGAGTTATCAACACCGGGCGAGCCCGGCCTTACAGGATACCACCCGGATCCGTGCCGAGCAAGGGTCGGAGACGTGCCGCGCTCCGACGCTGCGCTCCCAGGAGTCCGCTACGGGACCGAGCTCCTCCGGTACTCGGATGGCGTCGAACCGTAGACACGCTTGAACGCCCGAGTGAACGCATCCTCGGCCCGGAACCCGCTTGCGGCGGCGACCGCGGCCACCGTGACCCGAGCAGTCGTCTGCGTGCTCAAGAGGCGCGCCGCGTGGTCGAGCCGCGTGCGCCGCAGCAGTTCGCCGGCGCCGAACTCCTCGTCCCGGAACAGCGTGTGCAAGTGGCGCACGCTCACGTGCAGCGCGGCGGCGAGAGCGGCGACGTCGAAGGACGGATCGGTGAATCGAGCCGCGATGACCATGCGTGCCCGAGTGCGATGCGTGTCTCCTGTGTCATACGCCGGCAGGACGCCCCGGCTCCCCTCATGCAGCACTGCGAGCGTCAGCTCCCGAAGCGAGAGGCCGAGGTGGATCCGGGAGGACTCCGTGACCGCATCCGGAACCCCGACCACCGAGAGCATCAGTCGCAGCAGTCCGGCAAGTGAGGGCGTGCCCTCCCAGGATCTCCCGGCCCAGGCATCCGGCCGGAAGCCGTAGCCCTCCACGACGGCCATCGGCAGATAGATCTGCATCACCTCGACCGGGCGCTCCGTCCAGGTCTGGAACGGAAGCCGACCGAGGAGTGCGACGGCGTTCCCCGCCGTGACCGACTGCTCGAGGGCGTTCTGACGCGTATGCAGGCGACCGTGACTGACGATCCCGATCTGCAGATACTCCGCGTACTCGTCCTCGACGAACGCCTCCGTCCGATGGACGTTGAGATGCTGCGCTCTCATGCGAGTGGTGAGCATCTCACCGAAGGTATCCGTGACCACTCGCGCCCGGAACTCGTCCGGTCGATGGCTCGACATCTCCGCGGCGACGGACATGCGCTCGAGCCCCTCCCGGCCCTCGAACAGCACACCGCCCTCGAACCGCTTGCGCTTCAGCATCAGTAGCGGATCGATCGCCCTCGCCAGCCTCCTCACCGCTCC
>CAMFIY010000343.1 GCA_945952575.1 uncultured Leucobacter sp. | reverse complement strand
CGGTTCCCTGCTCCAGCTCCCGTCAGTGCGCGCTGGGATCCCGGAGGTAGCAGCCGGCGCCGCTGGCCTGTCCGCAGCCGTGCGATGGTTGCACGTCGGGGATCTCGGCAGCCTGTCCCACTACCTCAAGGGTGGGGAGGCGATCCTGACGAATGGGACCGGATTCGGAAGGGATGCGGAGGCGCGACTGGAGACGCTCCGCGGGCTCACGGACGTCGGAGTCGTCGCCATCATTCTCGAGCTCGGGGTGGTCTACACCTCGGTGCCCGTAGAGATCCGCGAGGAGTGCGATCGGGCCGGGATCCCGTTGATCACGCTGGGCCGCCCGGTCGCGTTCGTCGATATCTCGCATGAGGTCCATTCGGTGCTCGTGGATCAGCGGGTCTCAGTGCTTTCCCGGCAGAGCGCCCTGTCGGACCTGTTCCTCTCGCAGGTGCTCGAGGGGGCGTCGCTCGCGCAGCTGCTCGAACTCCTCTCCGAACAGGTCGGGAATCCCGTCTTGTTGATCGACCACCTCGGGGCCCTCGCGGGTTCTGCCGGACGAGGAATCCCGGAGAACGAGCTACTCATCGCGCAGGGTGGAATCGAGCCGGCGCGGCGCCTGAGCGCCCCGCTGCCCGGAGGGGGCGTCTCGGGGTGGAGCCTCATGGTGATCCCGTTGCTCTCCCGTCTCACCGACCACGACCGTCTGGCCGCGACCGAAGCCGCCCGGGCCATCTCGCTCATGCTTGCGCGCGGGCACGTGGCGACGGAACTGCGGTGGCGAGATCCGCACATGTTCGTGCTGGACCTGCTTGATGACGAGATGGCTCCGGGCATGGTTGCACTCCAGGCCACTCATGTCGGCTTCGATGCGAGGATCCTGGTGCCGTTCGCACTGGTCGACACCACTGAGGAGATCGACTCCGACTCGTGGAATGAGTTGGCGCAGTCGGTACGCCGGCTGCCGGGAGCCAGGCTGATCTCCTCGCTGAAACTGGGGACGGCCCTCGGGGTGATCGGCCTCGAGGATGTGCGGCACAAGCGGAGTCGCGCTGACGATCTCCTGGCGAAGGTGGAAGCCCTGACCGCGCGCCTCACCGCGGGGAAGCCGGTCACGCTGGTCGTCGGGGAAGGCTATCGGAGCTGGAAGCCGCTCGCCCCCGGCATGCGACGGGTGCGAGCCGCCACCCAGTATGTCGTGGATCGCGGTCTCACTGGTGTCTACGATATGAGCGAGCCGGACGTGGACCGACTGATCGCCGCGATGAAAGAGGCGCCCGAATTCCAGGAGTTCGTCAGGCTCCGCCTCGAACCCGTGCGTCGCCAAGACGCCGAGCGGTCGTCGACGCTCATGCAGACGCTCGTGGCCTTCTGTCAGAACGGCGGGCGAAAATCGGAGACCGCGAAAGCCCTCCACATCGAACGATCATCCCTGTACGATCGACTCGGCCGACTCGAAGCCCTGCTCGAATGCTCTTTCAACGATGCGGCGACATTCATGGGATTGCAGCTCGCCGTGGCCGCGTACCTCCAGACCGGGGCGGTCGCACACGATCGCTGACACTGGCATGCCAGCTCGCACGCTCGTCGCTGAACCAGCGCTCAGACCACTGCAAGAGACACGGAAGGACCCTACATGAAGATCGTGGTAGCGGACGCCGGCCAGGGGCCGGTAGTCGGGATCGAAGATCAGGACACATTCACGGAATTCGTCGTCGTGGCTTCGGCCGCCGTCTCCGAGCCGCAACTGAGGAGCGCGCTCTCGGAGATCGGCGAAATGGCCGGAGACGACCACGTGTTCATCGATCGCGAGCCCCTCAAGGCGCTGGTGGGGCCTCGGGCGGAGGACGCGGAATGGCTCCGAGGCTTCGACGCGATGCTCGGGTTCGCTACCTCTCGCGGCTGGGTCAACGAGCAGGGTGGGGTCAGGGCCCACATCGAACGAACCGAGTAGCGCCCGCGCGCCGTCGTTGCTGTGGGCGTACGCTATGCCTCATGCGCCCGTATCTCGATAAAGTCGCTCCGGAGTCCTGGTCAGCTGCAACTGCATACTCCGCCGTCGTCGCGAAATCCGCGGAGGATCGGGGGCTCGGCGCCGGAGAGATCGAGCTCATCAAAGTCCGGGCCTCGCAGCTGAACGGATGCGCGTTCTGCCTCGACCTCCATTCGCGACAAGGGCGTGAGGCCGGTATCCCGCAGCAGAAGCTCGACATGCTGCCCGCCTGGCGTGAAACCGATCTCTACACGGATCGTGAGCAGGCGGTGCTCGCCGTCGCCGAGGCGGCGACGCGGCTCCCGCTGGGCGAGGACGCGAAGGCCGATCTCGTCGGCGCGCGGCACGTGCTGGGCGAGGAGGCATTCGTCGCCGCCGAATGGATCGCCGCGAGCATCAATCTCTTCAACCGGATCTCGATCCTGAGCGGGCACGCCGTCCGGCCGCGCGGAGTGGACGGGAAACTGCCGTCCTGACACCCAGCACGGGCGCGTACCCTCGAAGCATGACAGCTGCGGCCGGGACCGAGCCTGCGGTGCTTCCCGTGTTCGCGGGCGCCGCGCTCGAGCACGCCTTCGCGAGCGAGCTGCCCGAGCTCGGGATCCCCTGGCAGGCCGCGCCGGCGCCCGCACCCCGGATCGTGGCGCTCAACTCTCGGCTCGCCGCAGAGCTCGGGCTCGATCCCGCGCGGCTCGACAGCCCCGAGGGAGCCGAGTTCCTGGTCGGCCGCGCACTCGCGACCGGAAGCGAACCCGTCGCGCAGCTCTACGCCGGCCATCAGTTCGGCTCGTACTCGCCGCTTCTCGGCGACGGCCGCGCGCTCCTCCTCGGGGAGGCGCGCGCCCCGGACGGCCGACTCGTCGACCTGCACCTGAAGGGCTCCGGGCGCACGCCGCCCGCGCGCGGAGACGGCTTCGCGGCCCTCGGGCCGATGCTGCGCGAGTATCTCGTCGGCGAGGCGATGCACGCGCTCGGGATTCCGACGAGCCGCGCGCTCGCCGTCGTCGCGACCGGCCGCTCGGTGCATCGCGAGGACTTCCTGCGCGACGACCGGCTGCCCGGGGCCGTGCTGGCCCGTATCGCGGCCAGCCATCTGCGCGTCGGATCCTTCCAATACGCGCGGGCGCAGCGGGATCCGGCCCTGCTCGAGCGACTGGTGGATTTCGCGCTGCGCCGGCACTACCCGGAACGGCTCACCTCGAACCCGCGCATCGGGACACGACCGGCGCTCGCCCTCTTCGGTGCGGTAGTGCGGGCCCAGGCCGAGCTCGTCGCGCAGTGGATGCTCGTCGGATTCGTGCACGGCGTCATGAACACCGACAACGTCGCGATCTCCGGGGAGACCATCGACTACGGTCCCTGCGCGTTCATCGACGCCTACGACCCCGGAGCGGTGTTCAGCTCGATCGAT
>CAMFIY010000342.1 GCA_945952575.1 uncultured Leucobacter sp. | reverse complement strand
GCGAATGGCCGAGAGCGCAAACCTTCCCCGGGTTCCTCGCCCCCTTGGTGCTCACCGGCGGCGTACTCCGCTCCCTCTCGCTCCACTACTTGCCGGTACGCGCCGACCAGGCGGCGCGTGACCTCAGGAAGAAGAAGACCGAGATGATCGCCGACGCCGCACAGCGCCGGAAGATCGGGCAGGTCGAAGACACCCAGGCGTCGGCGGAGTTCCAGGACGTGCTGCAACAGGAGAGCGAGCTGACTGCGGGGCACGGCATCCTCCGCGTCGTCGGCCTCGTCTCGATCTCAGCACCGACGCCGGGCGAGCTCGATGCGGCGGTCGCGCAGATCGAGCAAGCCGCGATCCAGTCCTCCTGCGAAACGAGAAGACTCGTCGGCCAGCAAGCGCAAGCCTTCACCGCGGCGGCACTGCCGCTATGCCGCACCATCTGATCCGCGCCTCTTGGCACTGTCTCGGCGAGCGTACCTGGCTGGTGACCTGCCCCCTGTTGTGAAGGAGTCCTCCGATGGTGACATTCTCTGATCCGAGTGCCGATGCTGCTGAGGCGGCGGAAGCGGTGCGCGGCATCGCGCACGCCCTCCACGCTACTGACCATCCCCGCGACGTGTACGACGTGATCGGCGAACTTCTCACCCTCACTCGGCGGCTCACAAACGTCACCGGACAGCTCGCCGGGAACATCGCCCACCATCAGCGCCTCGCCGCAGACAACACCGGGAACCGGCAGGCCGGCGCCGACGCCGCACAGTCCGCGATCGATGGGCTGCGGGAGGCGTCCGCGATCTTCGACCAGGCAGAGACCGCCATGGACCGCGCCTCGCAGGCCGCGTCGCGCATCGCCTGGCAAGACCTTCCTGACACGGTGCCGCCCCGCCGCTTCGTGAACATCGTGTTCCTTCAAGGTGAGGAGGCCGACCGGATCATCGAGACGATCAACCGGCACGGCCCGGATGGCGCGTTCGAGGAGCTGGCCGGGTACGACTTCGGCGACGAGACCGTAGATGCGGCGCTCGAGAACGGGTACGTCTACGACCGGCCCCCGACGGGGCAGCTCGACCGGGTAGCGACCCACGACGTGTACACGATGGTCTACAACCCCTTCATGGGGCACGTCGGCCTCTACCGGGAACACGACGCCCTCCCCGATCCCGTACTCCTCGGCATCGAAGACCCGCCCGCGCACGCCGCACCCACGACCACTGCTTCCGTGGCGGCGGTGCGGGAGTCGTCGCGGGCGGATCGCCTCGGCACCCCAAGAGTAAGCCGGGCTTCCTATCCGACTCGGTCGAGCCTGCGGGGGCTGGGCGCGTGACCGCCCGCCACGCCGGCCCCCACACCTCCGATGAGGGGCAGTTGCATACCTCGGTGCTCGTCGGTCCCGAAGGCGAACGCCGCACCCAGCGCAAAGCGCGCCGGCAAGCCGCTGCACGGCTGCGCGCCGAGGCACGGGCGACGCAGGCCGCAGCGGCACGGGCGGAGCGAGACGCGGAGCGGGAGGAGCGCCGCACGACCAGCTACCTGCCCCACGCCGGAGAGGTCGGGGCGGCGGCGCTTCGGACGCCGGGCAGGTTCCGGCTCCCGCGCCACCAGGACACCTCGGCGACGCTCGCCGGGCACTACCCGTTTCTCGCCGAAGGTGGCCTCGGGTCGGCCGGCACCTTCGTCGGACAAGACCTCTACTCCGGAGGCTCCTTCGTGTACGACCCGTGGGAGCTGTACCGGCAGGGCGTCATCACCGCCCCGAACATGATCCTCGCCGGCATCGTCGGGAGCGGGAAGAGCTCGCTCGCGAAGGCCCTGTACACGCGGGCGCTGCCGTTCGGGCGGCGCGTCTACGTCCCCGGAGACCCGAAAGGCGAACACACCGCAGTCGCGCGCGCCGTCGGCGGGCGCGCGATCCTCCTCGGCCCCTCGCTGCCCGCACGCCTGAACCCCCTCGACGCAGGCTACCGGGCCACGGGGATCGCGGATGAGGACTGGAAGGCGCAGGTCGCCGCCCGTCGTCGCGACCTGATCGGCGCACTATCGGAGACGGTGCTCGACCGCCGCCTCTCGCCGGTCGAGCACACCGCGATCGACGTGGCACTCGCCGACGCCGTGCGCTCCGCAGAGGTGCCGATCCTGCCGATGGTCGTCGACCGCATCCTCGAACCCTCACCCGACGACGACCCCGACGGCAGGCTCGCAGAAGACGGCCGCATGGTCGGGCACGCACTCCGCCGCCTCGTCGCCGGCGACCTATCCGGCATGTTCGACGGGCCATCCACGGAGACCTTCGACCCGACGTTGCCGATGCTCTCCCTCGACCTCTCCCGCGTCGCCGAGAACTCCGCACTGCTCGCCGTGCTGATGACGTGCAGCTCGGCATGGATGGAGGCCGCCCTCCAAGACCCGAACGGCGGCCGGCGGCTCGTCGTCTACGACGAAGCATGGAGGCTGATGTCCTACCCAAGCTTGTTGGCTCGGATGGATGCGCAGTGGCGGCTGGCACGCCATTTCGGGATCAGCAACCAGCTCATCTTCCACAAACTAACCGACTTGGAGAACGTCGGCGACAGCGGCTCAAGGATGCGCGCACTCGCCTCCTCCCTGCTCGCGAATGCGGAAGTGCGGGTCGTGTACCGGCAGGCGAGCGACCAGCTCGGCGCGACCGCGGAAACCCTCGGCCTCACCGGCACCGAACGATCCCTCCTCCCAACCCTCGGCATCGGGCAAGGCCTATGGAAGATCAAGGACCGCAGCTTCGTCGTGCAGCACCAGCTCCACCCGGCAGAGCTCGAGCTCTTCGATACCCGTGGACGGATGCTCTAAGAAACCCGCAGGTTCAGGATTCCTGAAGACGATTCGGCGTGAAGATGCGGTTCGACGGGGCGCTGGACTGGGTGTGAGGGTGCATGTTCGCGGAAGATGCGCCCTCACTTCGTTCTCCAGCGGTGCGGCGTTCGACGAGGATCGTGTCGCGCCATTGGCCGGCGTGCGGACCGTAGGCCATGCGGGCGATGCGCTCTCGTCGTCCGACAGTGCGGAACCCTGCCCGCTCGTGCAGGCGCAGACTCGCGGTGTTCTCCGGGAAGATCGATGACTGGACGGTCCAGATCCCGTGCTGGTCGGTGAGATCCAAGAACGCTGCGAGAAGGCGACGCCCAACTCCGTGACCGGCCGCGCCGGGATGGATGTAGATCGAGTGCTCGACAACGCCCGCGTACACGGCTCGCGCCGACACGAGAGACGTGGCGACCCACCCGAGGATCCGGCCGTTGGAGTCGACGGCGACAAGGCTGAGCTCCGAGCGCTTGCCCCCAGTGAACGCGGCCCAGGTCGCGGGTGGAGCGGTTTCGAAGGTGGCGTGCCCGGTCGCGATCCCCGCCCGGTAGATGCTCTCGAC
>CAMFIY010000341.1 GCA_945952575.1 uncultured Leucobacter sp. | reverse complement strand
AGCTCGAACCCATACGACCGAAGCCGACCTGCACCTCGTCGGCGATGCAGAGGCCGCCGGCCGACCGCACGCGGGCGTACGCGTCAGCGAGATACCCGTCGGGCAGCAGCACCCCGCCCGCGTTGCCGAGCACCGACTCGCAGATGAACGCCGCCACCCCGCGGCCCTCCGCGGCGAGCGCGTCGAGATCCGCACCGAGATCCGCCGCATACCGGGCTCCGATCGCGGTGTCGCCGGCCTCGCCGCGATAGGTGCCGCGGAAGCGGTTCGGCACGTCGGCGACGTGGACCCAGTCCGGGCGGTTCTCGAGCGCATAGGGATTGTCGTACGCGCTCGTGGTGACGGCGTCGCTCGCCATGGTCCAGCCGTGATAGGCCTCGCGCAGCGCAATGACGGTCTTGCGACCGGTCGCGGCCTGAGCGAGCCGCAGAGCGAGGTCGACGGCCTCGGATCCGCTGTTGACCAGCAGCACCGTGTCGAGCCCGGAGTTCGCGGGCAGCAGTGCGAGCAGCCGCTCGCTGTACTCGGCGAGTTCGCGGTAGAGGAAGCGCGAATTGGTGTTCAGGATCCGGATCTGGCGGTTCACCGCATCGGCGACGCCGGGATGCCCGTGTCCGAGACCCGTGACGTTGTTCACCACGTCGACGTAGCTGCGGCCCGTCGTGTCGATCAGGTGGTGCCGCCAGCCCCGCTGGATCTGCATCGGGCGCTCGTAGTAGCGCTCCTGCGCGCTCGCGAAGATGCGCTCACGGCGGTGCAGTTCGTCCGCGGCCTCATCCCGCTGGGCGAGCTGCGGGAGGCCCAGGATCCCGGCCGGATCGTGGGTGAAGCGCGCCCAGGCCGGCACCCGCTCCGGGGTGAGGAACCCGCTGATGCCGATCTCGTCGGGGGCGTCGGAGCGCCGAAGCTGGATGGTGAGCCTCGACCGTTCCTCCGAGTTCGCCGCTGCGACCACGCCGATGCCCGCCCCGGCTTGAAGCTGAACGCCCGGCCCCGCACTCGGCGTGATTCCGCCGATCGCGAGGAGCCAGCCCCGGTCGACCTCGAGCACGAGGGCCCGCTCCCCGACGTCGACGACGCGTCCGCTCACCGGTGCGGTCACCTCGAGCGGATGGGATGTCGAGAGGGCGATCTCGGTGCAGGTCGGCCAGGTGGCAGCGCCGTCCGTGCGGTCCACCTCGGTGCGCGTGAGACGGTAGGCTCCATAGGGAATCGCGGCTGCCGGGGCGGCCCGGTTCTCACCTTGGCAGTCGAAGACCTCGTCGAGTCGATCTTCCTCGAAATCGGGGTCGAGCCATTTGCCCCCGTCGAGCGACTCGCTCTCGATACCCAGGTCCACGAGCGCGACCTCGTCCTTGAGTCCGGGCAACAAGGCTTTGAGCGGCCCCAGTCCGGAACTCTTCAGAACCGGTGCAGGCGCGGCGAAGCCCAAGCAGGCCAGCACCTGCTCCGTCATCTCCACGAGCGGGTAGCGCACGGCGGCGTCGAAGATCGCCTGCTCCCCCGCGATGCGATCCCGCGCGTACGCATTGTCGCCGTCGATCTCGAGCTGGCGCCAGCCGCTGGCCACCATCACGGCGGCGCGCAGCACGACGAGCGGCCAGACCGCCACGGCCTCGGCCCGGGTGAGCCGCGCGCCGCGGTGGAAGGCCGCAACCGTATCGAGCACGCGCAGCGGCCGCTCCGCATCGTGGTGCAGCATCGAACTCGCGGTGACGGCGAGCTCGGCGACCCGCCAGCCGTAGGAGAGGTCGCCGAGGTCGAGCACCGTGCGGGGATGCAGGCGGGCGTCGGCGCCGTGCAGACCCATCACGTTGTCGTCGGTCAGGTCGCCGTGGATCGCCTGCACCGGCAGCTCGGCCTCTACCACCGCGAGGGCTGCGCCCGCCGCCTCGGCGACAGCCAGCACACGCGCCCGCAATGCGGGATCCGCGATCGAGCCGGCCAGCTTCACCGTCTCAGCGGCGGCGACGCGCATGTCCCACATGTGCGCGCGGTCGAGTCCGGGATGAGCGAGCCCTGCGAGCGCGTTCACGGAGGCTGCTGCGAGCGCTCCGAACTCCTCCAGCACGACCGGTGCCAGATAGCCGGCGTCGACCAGCGTCTCCCCCTCCGCGAACTCGCTGCGACGCACCGCGAAGCCGTTCCAGCGCTGCGTGAGCTCGCCGTCGAGCCCCGGCAGTACCGCGGCGACGGAGACCCCGGCGGCACGATAGGCATCGATTGCGGCGTGCTGCCCTTCCCTCGCCGCGTCCTCGAACACGGGATTGTCGACGCGAAGCACGCTTCGCGCGCCGCCCGGCTCGGCGAGCAGGAAGTTGCGATCCTGATTGCTGCCGAGTTCGGTCGCGACGGCCTCGATCCCGTAGCACTCGCGGGCGATGACCACCGCATCGATCTCGGACACCTCGGGGCGGACGAGCCCGCCGGTCTGCTCGGTCACGCGAGCCTCCTCGTCATCTCGTCGGCCAGTGCCGTGAACGCCCGACGGCGATGCGACTGGGCGTCCTTCTCGGCGGGCGCGAGCTCGGCCGCGGATCGTTCCTCACCGTCGGGTCGGAAGATCGGGTCATAGCCGAACCCGTCTGCGCCTCGGGGTTCGCGCAGCACGGTTCCCGACCAATCGCCCCGCACGACCACCTCGTCGCCGCCCGGCATGGCGAGCGCTGCCGCGCAGGCGAACGATGCGGCCCGGTGCTCGTCCCCCAGATCGGAGAGCTGCCAGAGGAGCAGCTCGACGTTGGCGGTATCGCTGCGCGCCGGCCCGCCCCAGCGCGCCGAGAAGATGCCGGGGCACCCGCCGAGCACGGCGACCGAGATGCCCGAGTCGTCGGCGATGGCCGGCAGACCGGTGTGCGCCGCGGCGGCACGCGCCTTGATCAGCGCATTGGCCTCGAACGTCACGCCGCTCTCCACGGGTTCGGGGCCGTCGTAGCCGACCAGCTCGATCCCCGGCACGAGCGGCCCGAGGATCCTGCGCAGCTCCTCGAGCTTGTGCGCGTTGTGCGAGGCCAGGACCACTCGGGTCATGCCGCACTCCCCGAGCCCTCGAGAGCTGCGCGCTGCAGCTCTCGCAGCTCCGCCGTCGAGACGAGGGCCAGGTCGAGCAGCGCGTCGAGCTCGCTGCGCGCGAACGGCGCTCCCTCGGCGGTGCCCTGCACCTCGACGAAATCGCCGGACCCCGTCACCACCACGTTCATGTCCGTCTCGGCGCGCACATCCTCGACATACGCCAGGTCGGACATCGGGAGGCCGTCGATGATCCCGACCGAGACGGCCGAGACGCTGTCGGTGAGCGCCCGCGCGTTCTTGCCGATGTGCCCCTGCTCGCGCCCCCAGGCGATCGCATCGGCGAGTGCCACATAGGCTCCCGTGATCGACGCCGTACGCGTCCCGCCATCG
>CAMFIY010000340.1 GCA_945952575.1 uncultured Leucobacter sp. | reverse complement strand
GGTCGGCCGCTCCGAGGAGCATGCGCAGGCACTGCCGCGCTCCCTCTCCGGCGGGCAACGGCAGCGCGTCGCGCTCGCCCGGGCGGTCGCGATCGATCCCGATCTGCTCGTGATGGACGAGGCCACGAGCGCGCTCGACGTGTCCGTACAGGCCCAGGTGCTCGACATGCTCGCCCGTGTGCGGGAGGAGCGCGGCCTGACCGTGCTGTTCATCAGCCACGACCTCGGAGTCGTGCGGCGCGTCTGCGACGAGACCGTGGTGATGCGGCGCGGCGAGATCGTCGAGGCCGGCCCGACCGAGCAACTCCTTGGCAGCCCCCGGCATGAGTACACCAGGCTGCTGATCGACTCCGTGCCGCACCCCGCCTGGAGTTGAGCCCGGTGCGGCCGCCCGCTCAGGGCGCCGCACCGGGCTTTCGCATCCGTAGTTTATAGTCTAAAATGACTAACAAATGAAATCCGTCCTGTGAAGGAGTCATCGTGCGCATCATCATCGCCGGAGCCGGCATCGGCGGCCTCATCACCGCGCTCAGTCTCGAAGCGGCCGGCTTCCGCGACATCGTGATCGCCGAGCGCAGCCGGGAGATCCGCGGGCTCGGCGTCGGGCTCAACCTGCTGCCGCACGCGGTGCGCGAGCTCACGGAGCTCGGCGTGGCCGATCGGATCGCCGAGCTGGGGGTCGAGCCGGGCACGCTCGCCTACTACAACCGTTTCGGGCAGGAGATCTGGAGCGAGCCGCGCGGCCGTGCGGCCGGCTACGACTGGCCGCAGCTCTCCGTGCACCGTGGCCGGCTGCAGATCGCGCTGCGCGACGTCGTCGAGGAGCGCCTCGGCGACGTCGTCCTGCTCGGGCATCGCCTCGTCGGCGTCGAGGAGGGGAGCGGGGATCCCGAGGCGCCGATCCGTGCCGAGTTCGCGCTCGCCGACGGATCCCGCACGCGGCTGACGGGCGACCTGCTGATCGCGGCAGACGGCATCCATTCGGCGGCACGGGCTCTCCGGTATCCGGATCAGGGCGAACCGATCTGGAGCGGTCTCACCCTGTGGCGCGGCACCGCGGTGATCGATCCGTTCCTCGACGGACGCACGATGGTGATGGTGGGCGATGCCGAACAGAAATTCGTCGCCTACCCCCTCTCCGCGCCCCAGCCGGATGGACGCATGCGGGTCAACTTCATCGCCGAGCGTCGCGTCGGCGGGTCGCCGGACGCCGACTGGAACCGCCAGGTGGACCGGGAGCCCATCGCGCGGCTCTTCGACGGCTGGAGCTACGACTGGCTCGACATCCCGGCCGCGATCCGCGCGGCCGACGAGCTGCTCGAATATCCGATGGTGGATCGGGATGCGATCCCGCGCTGGACGTTCGGACGCATGACCCTGGTCGGAGACGCCGCGCACGCCATGTACCCGAACGGCTCGAACGGCGGATCCCAGGCAACCCTCGACGCGCGCACGCTCGCGTTCCACCTCGCCACAGCGGCGTCGGTCCAGGACGCCCTCGCGGCCTACGAGGCGGATCGCCGCCCGGCGACCGCGCGGCTGCTCGAACTGACCCGCCAGACCGGCCCGGAGCGCGTGATGCAGCTCGCCCGCGAGCGGGCGCCCGAGGGCTTCGCGCGGATCGAGGACGTGATCGGCCGCGAGGAGCTCGATGGGATCGCGGCGGAGTACAAGCGCGCCGCCGGCTTCGATCCGGCGCAACTGCAGGCCAGGTCGTCGCTGAATGCGCCGGCCGGAGCGCCCGGTGAGTGATCTCGCGCTCACGGCCGTCGCCGAGATCAGGGTCGAACTGGGCGAGCAGATGGATTCCGGGTTCGTGCGCGACGGTCGGCGCCGCTTCACTCCGATACTGGGCGGCTCGTTCTCCGCGCTCGGCGCCGGCGGGCCGCTCGCGGGGCTCGACGCCGAGATCCTGCCGGGCGGCGGCGACCGTCAGCTCGTGCGCATCGACGGGACCATCGAGATCGACGCCCGTTACCTCGCCCGCACGGCTGATGGCGAGCTGATCGAGATCGGTGCGAGGGGGATCCGTCGTGCGGATGCCGGCGGCGTCTACTTCCGCGTCGCGATGCGCTTCGCAACGGCCGCGCCGGAGCTGGCGGCGCTGCAGGATGCGCTCTACATCGCCGACGGCGTTCGCGAGGCGGGCGCGGTGCGGCACACGGTCTATCGGGTGGGCTGAACCGACGCGGCCCGGGTCTTCGGGTTCCGGGCGCGGCGGATCAGCGCCCAGACCGCGCGCCAGCCGAGGAGGAAGACGCCGAGCACGGTGCTCGCGACGACGACGAACGCGATCGGTGCGCTGCCGGCGGTGAGCAGCACGCGCAGGATCATCCCGAGCGCGACCGTGCCGATCCAGACGGGCAGGCCGCTGCGCAGGATCGCGCTCGGACGGAGCCAGACCCGCGCCGCGAGCCAGGAGAGGGCGAGCGCCGCGAGGAACGGCCAGGCCGTCTCCCAGAGGCCCGCGAGCGTCATGCCCTCGTGATGCGAGCCGCGCCCGGATGCGGCGAAGATCAGCACGAGCACGACGTCCATCGCTGCCGGGAGGAGGATCTCCGGGAACCTCGGGCGTGCGGTAGCGGCGTCGGGCGTCTGGCTCTGGATGGGCGCGGTCACGGGCCAATCCTAGTGAGCGCGCATGGGAGGTCCGGACCTTGCCCTGGTCAGCGGCGCTGCCATCGGATATTATTGAAGCATCAAGTAATTGCGAGGGAGGGGCCGTGAGCGCACAGCCCGAGACCACCGATGACGCGGCTTGCGCGGCCGTGCACTGGCTGAGTTCCGACGAGCGCAGACTCTGGATGCGCCTCGTCGGCTTGACCGTACTGCTTCCCGGCGAGGTCGAGGCTCAGCTGAAGCGCGACGCCGGGCTGAGTCTCTTCGAATATCACGTGCTGGCGATGCTGAGCGACGGAGAGAACCGAACCCGCTCGATGAGCGATCTGGCCTTCTGGGCGAACGCGTCGCTCTCACGGCTGTCGCACGTCGTCACCCGACTCGAGAAGCAGGGCTGGGTGCGGCGGGAGGCGTGCCCGGAGGACGGGCGCGCGACGAACGCCGTCCTGACCGACGCCGGGATGGCGCATCTCGAGCAGCACGCGCCGGCGCACGTCGACGAGGTGCGCCGGATCGTCTTCGACGGGCTCGAGGACGAGGAGGTGCGCATCGTGGGGGAGACCCTCGGCAAGATGCTCGCCAACATCGATCCGGCGCGGCTCCGTCAGACCGAGGACTGAGCGGGAACCGCCCCGGACGAGTCGACGGACCCGAGCCCGTCGCAGGGTCCCGCCGCCGGATCCGCTTCGACGGGCTCAGCGGCCGCGCGCGGTCACGGCGGCGACGACCGCGTCGTGGAGGTGGCCGTTCGTCGCGAGCGAGCTGCCGTTCCAGGCGCTCGGCGAGCCCTCGATATCGGTGAAGAC
>CAMFIY010000339.1 GCA_945952575.1 uncultured Leucobacter sp. | reverse complement strand
CCTCGCCCATGTGCGAGAGGTCGAAGAGCCCGGCCGTCTCGCGCACGGCGCGGTGCTCGGCGAGCTCGCTGCCGTACTTGAGCGGCATGTCCCAGCCGCCGAAGTCGGTGAAGGATGCGCCGAGCTTCTGATGCTCATCGTGGAGCGCGGTGTGCTTCGTCATGGTCAGGCTCCTCAGATCTCGAAGGCCTCGGGCGGCGGGCAGGCGCACACGAGGTTGCGGTCGCCGAACGCCCCGTCGATGCGGGAGACCGGCGGGAAGTACTTGTCGACGCGCAGGCGCTCCACCGGGAACGCCCCCTGCTCGCGCGTGTAGGGCCGGTCCCAGCCGTCGGAGACGACGACCGAGGCCGGGTGCGGTGCGTTGCGCAGCGGCGAGCCCTCGAGCGAGTGCTCCTCCGCGACGATCGCATCGATCTCGCCGCGAATCGCGATCATCGCCTCGATGAAGCGCTCGATCTCGCCGAGATCCTCCGACTCGGTCGGCTCGACCATCAGCGTGCCGGCGACGGGGAACGCGAGCGTCGGCGCGTGGAAGCCGAAGTCGATGAGGCGCTTCGCCACGTCCTCGGCGGTGACCCCTGAGGCCGCGGTGAGCTCGCGCAGGTCGAGGATGCACTCGTGCGCCACGAGGCCGCGGTTGCCCGTGAAGAGCACCGGGAAGTGGTCGCTGAGCTTCGCCGCGATGTAGTTCGCGCTCAGCAGGGCGGATTCCGTCGCCAGCGTGAGCCCGGCGGATCCCATCATCGCCACGTAGGCGTATGAGATCGGCAGCACCCCGGCAGAGCCGAAGAGCGTCGCGACGACGGGCACGCCGCCCTCCGCGCGCGCCACGTCGTCGTCGAGGGTCGGATCGCCCGGCAGGTAGGGGACGAGGTGCTCGGCCACCGCGACCGGGCCGACGCCCGGGCCGCCGCCGCCGTGCGGGATCGCGAAGGTCTTGTGCAGGTTCAGGTGGGAGACGTCGCCGCCGAACTCGCCCGGCTTCGCCAGGCCGACCAGGGCGTTCATGTTGGCGCCGTCGATGTAGACCTGGCCGCCGGCCGCGTGCACCTTCTCGCACACCTCGCGGACGTCGGCGTCGTAGACGCCGTAGGTCGAGGGGTAGGTGATCATGATGGCGGCGAGATCCTCGCGGTGCGCATCGATCTTCGCGTCGAGATCGGCCATGTCGATGTGACCGTCGGGCGTGTTCGCGACGACGACCACCCGCATGCCCGCCAGCACCGCCGAGGCGGCGTTGGTGCCGTGCGCCGAGGCGGGGATGAGGCAGATGTCGCGCGCGGCGTCGTCGTTCGCCAGGTGATAGCGGCGGATCGCGAGCAGGCCCGCGTACTCGCCCTGCGAGCCGGCGTTCGGCTGCAGCGAGATGCCGGCGTATCCGGTGATCTCGACGAGCCAGCCCTCCAGGCGGTGGATCAGCTCACGCCAGCCGGCGGTCTGCGAGGCCGGGGCGTAGGGATGGATCCCCGCGGACTCGGGCCAGGAGATCGATTCCATCTCCGCGGTCGAGTTGAGCTTCATGGTGCAGGATCCGAGCGGGATCATCGTGCGGTCGAGCGCGAGGTCCCGGTCGGAGAGGCGACGCAGGTAGCGCAGCATCTGGGTCTCGGAGCGCACCGAGTTGAAGATCGGGTGCGTGAGGTACTCGCTGGTGCGCGCCAGCGCCGCGTCGAAACCGGCGGATCCCGGATCGACCGCCGCCGCGACGACCGCCTCGGCGCTGACCCCGAACGCACCCGCTGCCGCGGTGACGATGGCGGCCGTGCTGGTCTCGTCGAACGAGGCGCCGACGGTGTCGTCGTCGACGCGACGGAGGTTCAGCCCTGCGTCGGAGGCCGCCGCGATCACCGCGTCGGCACGACCCGGGACGCGCGCCCAGACCGTGTCGAAGAACGAGGTGCGGGCGATCTCGATCCCCGCGCCTGCGAGTGCGGCGGCGAAGCTCCGCGCGTGGGCGTGGGTGCGCTCGGCGATCGCTTTGAGCCCCTCCGGGCCGTGATAGACGGCGTACATGGATGCGGTGATCGCGAGCAGGGCCTGCGCGGTGCAGATGTTGCTGGTGGCCTTCTCCCGGCGGATGTGCTGCTCGCGGGTCTGCAGGGCGAGCCGATAGGCGGGGCGGCCCTGCTGATCCTTCGAGACGCCGACGAGACGGCCCGGCAGCGAGCGCTCGAGCCCCTCGCGCACGGCGAGGTAGGCGGCGTGGGGGCCGCCGAAGAAGAGCGGCACGCCGAAGCGCTGGGTGTTGCCCACCGCGATGTCCGCGCCCTGCTCGCCCGGCGGGACGATCAGGGTGAGTGCGAGCAGGTCGGCGACGACGGTCACCATCGCGCCGCGATCCTTCGCCTCGGCGATGACGGCGGAGTGATCCAGCACCGCGCCGTCGTTGCCCGGCTGCTGCAGCACGATGCCCGAGATGGGCCCCTCGGGGATGCCCGCGGAGAGATCGGCCACCTCGACCTCGAAGCCCAGCGCGGAGGCGCGGCCCCGCACGACGGCGATGGTCTGCGGGAACAGGTTCGCGTCGAGCACCGTCTTGGCGTCGGCGGCGGTCTTGTTCGCGCGGCGCATGAGCAGCACCGCCTCCGCTGCCGCCGAGCTCTCGTCGAGCATCGAGGCGTTCGCCACCGGCAGCGCGGTGAGATCCGACACCATGGTCTGGAAGTTGAGCAGCGCCTCGAGGCGGCCCTGGGAGATCTCGGGCTGGTAGGGCGTGTAGGCCGTGTACCAGGCCGGCCCCTCGAGCACGTTGCGTCGGATGACCGGCGGGGTGTGGGTGCCGGAGAAGCCCTGCCCGATCAGCTGCGTCTTGACCACGTTCCGGTCGGCGAGCTCGCGGAGCTCGGCCAGGATCTCCTCCTCGCTGCGGGCCGGCGGCAGATCGAGCGGCGCGAAGCTGCGGATGCTCGCCGGGACGGCGGTGCCGACGAGCTCGTCGAGACTCGCGTAGCCGAGTGCGTCGAGCATGGCGCGCTGATCGGCGGGCGATGCGACGCCGATGTGGCGGGCGGCGAAGGGGCCGGTACCGGCCGGTGTGTGTGGCAGTGAGGTAGGCAAACCGAGGATCTCCGAGTCGTGGTCGCATGCGGCCGGCTGAGGATCCTCCCCGCTCTGTACCGTGACCTGAGAGATTCGGGCGGCGTATGCCCTTGCACCTTCGGTGAGCGGGCGTGCCCGCTGCTTTCCAGAGTCGCCTGGCCTTTGCGGTACTGGTGCCTGAGAGTTTCCCGGGGAGGGTTTGCTCCTACGGCGCCGGGTCGCCGTCGCGATGCGCCGGACCCGGGCTCTCCCGCAAGGGTTGAGCGGCATGTTCAGTTGTGGGGTCAGCCTATCAGGCTGCGGGCCGAGCGACGAGAGATGGGATCCCGCACGCTCGGCGCAGGATCTGTCTCTTATACACATCTCCGAGCCCACGAGACGCTCATGAAT
>CAMFIY010000338.1 GCA_945952575.1 uncultured Leucobacter sp. | reverse complement strand
GGGGGGGCAGGGGGGGGCGGGGCGAGGGGGGGGGCGGGGGCGGGACGGTGACCGATGGCGGCCGCGGCGGGCGGTCCGGGCGAGGGCCGGAGCTGTGAGACGCTCTCGAGCAGCACGCCGATGTCTGCGAGGCGCTCGGCGATCTCCCGTCCGCGCAGCCCGGGCGGTAGGCGCAGGACGGCGTGCAGGCCGCCGTCGGTGCCGGAGATCCGGCCCGCGAGACCGTGCTCGGCGAAGGACCGCAGCAGCAGCTCGCGGCGATGCCGGTATTCGCGGCGGGTGCGCGCGACGTAGCGGCGAAAGCCGCCCGAGCCGAAGAACGAGGCGGTGGCCGCCTGCATCACGGCCGGCACGCCGGATCCCAGGTCCTCCACGACCGCGGAGACGGAGCGGTGCAACTCGGATCCTGCGGTCACGATGAGATAGCCGCAGCGCAGCGAGGGCGAGAACGCCTTGTTCAGACTGCCGATGTGGGCGACGTTGCCGCCGCCGGAATATGCGGTATCCAGCGCCGCGATGGCCGGGAGCGCCGCACCCGTGTGCCGGAACTCGCTGTCGTAGTCGTCTTCGATCACGGTGGCGCCCTGGGCCGCGGCCCAGGCGACGAGGGCCGTGCGCTCGCTGGCCGGCATCCGGCCGCCGAGCGGGAACTGGTGGCTCGGCGTCACGAGCACCGCGCGCGGTGCGCGACCGTCCAGCAGTGAGACCGTCAGACCCTCCGGCCCGACGGGCACCGGCTCGACCACGGCGCCCGTGCGCTCGAGAACGCGTGCGGCCTCGGGATAGCCGGGATCCTCAAGCGCGATCCGGCTCCCGGCGCCGAGCGCCAGGCCCACGAGCAGCAGCGCACCCGCGGTGCCCGTGGTCACGATGACGTCCTCGGCCGCGCAGGGGATGCCTCGGGATCGACGCGCGTGCAGTGCGATCTGCTCGCGCAGCGCGGGATCGCCGAGCAAGGGAGGCGCATAGGAGCTGAGCGGTGTTCTCGCGGCGGCGGCGACCGCCCGTCGCCACTCGTCGGGGACCGAGGCGGGGGCGAACGGGTTGCCCGTGCGCAGGTCGATGGGTGCCGCGCCGCGGTTCGGGTTCGGCCCGAGAGCCTTCCGCTCCGGGTCGCGTCCCTCAGCGGTCTGCGCCGAATCCGAAGCGGAGCCGGGTGCCGGCATCGGGGTCGGCGCCGCGGCCGGCGACGGGACGATGCCCGTCGCCACCCGGGTCGACGATCCCGGCCGCGCCTCGAGGTAGCCCTCGCCGAGCAGCTGCTCATAGGCCCGCACCACCGCGGAGCGCGCCACGCCGAGCGTCTCGGCCAGGGCACGGGTCGAGGGGAGCCGGCTCTCCTCGCCGAGTTCGCCGGAGAGGATCCGTGCGCGGAGTTCGCGGGCGATCTGCGCGGCGAGCGGTTCGGGCCGTGCCCGATCGACGGACAACCACAGCTGTCGCGATCCCGACGCCCCCATGACTGCTCCTCAGTTTTCGAAGTGGTCCTCGAGAATCTCCTGAAACTGGACTTTCAAGGAACCGCCTGATCGACGATTCTAGTCTCAGTCAGCCGTGTCCGGCCCGCAGCATCCGATCCAGGAGGTCCCCATGCCCCGTCTCGTCCCGCAGCGCATGCCCGAGCTCATGAATCGGGATCGCGCGGTCCTCGACGAACTGCTCGCCGGCAGCGTGCTCGCGCACATCGGGTTGCTCGTTCCCGAGGGGGAGGCCTCGCGCGCGGTCGTGTTCCCGACGGGCTTCGCCGTGGTCGACGGCGCCATCGTGATCCACGGCTCGACGGGATCCCGCTGGATGCGTGCGCTCGCGGATCAGGAGGTCTCGGTCGCCGTCACCAAGCTCGACGGCGTCGTGGTCGCCCGGAGCACATTCGAATCATCGATGCTCTACCGCAGCGCGATGATCTTCGGACGCTTCGCACCCGTGCCGGACGAGCGCAAGGCCGCAGCGCTCGATGCGCTCTCGGATCGCTTCATCCCCGGCCGCAGCGCCGAAGTGCGGGCCTCGCACAAGAAGGAGCTCGCGGCGACGATGGCGCTCGAGATGCCGATCGAGCAGTGGTCGCTGCGCGTCTCCGACGGCTGGCCCGAGGATGAGCCCCGGGACATCGCCGGGCCCGCCTGGGCAGGTCAGGTCCGTTTCGGGGCGCCGACGGCCCAGATCGTGCCCGCGCCCGATCTGCGTGAGGGGACCCGCGTTCCCGCCTCCGTGCTCGAGCTCGCGGCGCATCCCGAGCGCATCCTCTGACCCGCCTCCCGGAATTCGGAGACCGGCCGAAACTCGGAGGTTTCGGCCGGATCGCCTCCGAATCCCGGCAGAACTCCGAATCGGGGCCGCGATCGGGTAGCGTTTCTGTAGCGTCTGCCCAGCGACTCGGAAGGAGGACGGCGTGCATCTGAAGAGCCTCACGCTCAAAGGCTTCAAATCCTTCGCACAGCCGACCACCTTCCAGTTCGAACCCGGAGTCACCGCCATCGTCGGCCCGAACGGCTCCGGGAAGTCCAACGTCGTCGACGCCCTCGCATGGGTGATGGGCGAGCAGGGCGCGAAGACCCTCCGCGGCGGCAAGATGGAGGACGTCATCTTCGCGGGCACGAGCACACGCGGGCCCCTCGGCCGCGCCGAGGTCAGGCTCACCATCGACAACAGCGACGGTGCGCTGCCCATCGAGTACAGCGAGGTGACCATCAGCCGCACGCTCTTCCGCAACGTAGCGAGCGAGTACGCGATCAACGGCGAGAGCTGTCGCCTGCTCGACGTTCAGGAGCTGCTGAGCGACTCCGGCCTCGGCCGGGAGATGCACGTCATCGTCGGCCAGGGCCAGCTCGACGCGGTGCTGCGCGCGACGCCCGAGGACCGTCGCGGTTTCATCGAGGAGGCGGCCGGCATCCTGAAGCACCGCCGCCGCAAGGAGCGCACGCTGCGCAAGCTCGAGGCGATGGAGACCAACCTCACCCGCCTGAACGACCTCGCGGGCGAGATCCGGCGGCAGCTCAAGCCGCTCGGCCGCCAGGCCGAGGTGGCGCGGGCCGCGCAGCACATCGCCGCCGAGGTCAGAGACGCCAAGGCGCGCCTGCTGGCCGATGACGTCGCCCGGCTCCGCAGCGAGCTCGACGAGCTGGCGAAGGACGAGGCCGAGCGGCACAGCGAGCGGATCGTGCTGCAGGAGCAGATCGAGCAGAAGCAGTTGCGGATCACGCGCCTCGAGCAGGATCAGCAGAGCGAGGAGCTCGACGCCGCCCGTCGTGTCACGATCGCCCTCGAGGCCTCGCAATCGAGATTGCGCGGCCTCTCCGCGCAGACCCAGCAGCGGCTGACCTTCCTCGCGACTCAGGCCGAGGCACCCGATCAGCTCAGTCGCCTGAGCCAGGCGAGCGTCGAGGAGGCGCGTGCCGAGGCGGCCGAACTCTCCGAGCTCATCCCCGCGGCCGATCGCGGCTGGCAGGAGGCCGG
>CAMFIY010000337.1 GCA_945952575.1 uncultured Leucobacter sp. | reverse complement strand
CGTCAACGCCGTCGCGCCCGGGCCCGTGCTCACCCCGATGCTGCAGGAGGGCATGCCCGAGGGCTCCGCCGAACGGCGGACCTGGACGTCGCGGATCCCTCTCGGCGAGCTCGCCCGGGTCGAGGACATCGCACCGGCCGTGGTGTTCCTCGCCGGCGACGGAGCCGCGCATATCACGGGTGTGAGTCTGGCTGTCGACGGTGGGCAGCTGCTCGGCTGAGCCCGGGACCCGACCGGACTCATCCCTCTCGTTCGAAGACGATCCGACCGTCGAGCACCGTCGCGTCGATCTCGACTCCGGGCAGGCCCGCCGCACCGACCGCATGGGGATCATCGGCGAGCACGACGAGGTCGGCCGCCTTGCCCGCCTCGACCGTGCCCTTCCAGGAGGCCGCCCGGTCCTGCGCGGCCGGCACTGCCGTGTAGGCGCGCAGCAGCCCGTGCAGACGCTCGCTCGCGGATACCGCGTCGGTCGCGGCCCCCATGGCCACCATCCTCGCCTCGGCCCGGGCGACTCCGACCCGCCAATCCGGACTCGTCATCGGCGCATCCGAGGAGAGGGCGAGGACCCCGAGTTCGGATGCCGCCTCGAGCGGCCAGGCGGCGCCGGCCACCTCGTCCCCCAGCACCTCGGCGAGCATCCCGCCCGCCGCACTCGCGATGACCGGCTGCGCGTTCAGGAACATGCCCAGTTCGCTCATCTCGACGAGCTGCGGCCCGGTGACCAGGTCGCCGTGGATGATGGTGTGCGCCAGCTCGGGCGCGGGCGTCGCGCCGGGTTCCGCGACCGCTTCGCGCACCGCATCGATCACCGCCTGGATGGTCCGATCGCCTGTGGCGTGGACGCCGACCTGCAGCCCGGCCAGATGGCCGGCCCGGACCATCTCGCGGAGCGACGCGACCTGCGACTCGAGATCCGAACCGACCACCAGCAACCCGCCGTGCGAACCGTCGTCGTAGGCGTGCCGCGTCCAGGCGAGCCGCATCATAGGGATGAGATCCGCGAAGATCTTGACGCCCCGCACGCTCAGCCAGCGCGGGTCGGAGTCGGACCCGGCGCGCGCCAGCCCTTCGATGCCCGCGAGAACGTCCGGGAGCGAGCTCGGGCCGTCCATCGTGCCGTAGAGCCCGAGCAGCGTGATCCGCTGCCGCAGCTCTCCCCGCAGGGCGAATTCGCGGTAGACCTCGAGCGCGGCGCTGCCGCAGTAGACTGCAGTGCCGCCGTCCTCGCCCGGGCCGATGCCTGGCTCGGTGTAGCTCGTGATGCCGAGTCGCGACAGCTGCTCGGCCGAAGTGCGCACCGCTGCGACGATGTCTTCGCGTCCGGCGATCCGCGCCTGCTCCACTCGTGCCGATTCCGCCGGGTCATCGCTGAACAGGACATCGGGCCAGACCACCCCCATGTGGGTGCCGTGCAGGTGCGAGTCGTTGATTCCGGGCAGGACGGTGCGGCCCGCCAGCTCGATCACCCGGGTGCACGGGCCGATCCACCCGTCCATTTCGCCGTCGGATCCGACCGCGGCGATCGTCCCGCCCGAGACGGCTACCGCCTCGGCCCGGCTCCCCTCGGCGTCCATGACGAGCACCCGGCCGCCGCGCAGGATCAGATCAGCCGGCCCGGCGGCGACTGAGGCATCGTCTCGCATGATGGTCCCTCCCGCGGGGTGTCGCGACTCCCGCACACTTTTAGGTCAACATATGTAGAATAAAACTACACCCGGCATCGGAGCAATGGCGCCGCGCCCGGATCGACGGAACGGAGCCCTCGATGACGATCCCCCATTCCACACTCGCAGCCGTGCTGACCGAGCACAACGCGCCGCTCGAGCTCCGGGATCTCCCATTGCCCGAGCGGATCGAGCCCGGCGCGGCGCTCGTCCAGATCACCTGCACCACTCTCTGCGGCACCGACATCGAGATCTGGGCCGGCAAGATGAGCTTTCCCGGCATGCTGCCCATGGTGCTCGGCCACGAGATGGTCGGCGAGGTCATCGCCGCCGGAGCCGGCACGGTCGACGCCCTGGGCGCCCCGATCGAGGTCGGCGACCGGATCGGCTGGTCCGAGTCGGTCTGCGGGCGGTGCTTCGGCTGCACGGTGCTGCGCGAGCCCGTCGCATGCGAGCATCGCGGCTACGGGTTCCTGCAGCGCGCCGACGTCCCGCCCTACGCCACCGCGGGCCTCGCCCGCCACGCATACGTGACCCCGGGAGCGCAGAAGCTGCGCCTCCCGGCGGAGGTGAAGGACACCTGGGCCTCCGCCGCGGGCTGCGCCGCCAAGACCGTGCTCCGCGCCTTCGACCGGGCCGGCGGCGTCCGCCCGGGCAGCCGCGTGGTCGTGCAGGGATCCGGCGCGCTCGGCCTCTTCGCCACCGCGGTGGCGAGCATCTCCGGAGCCGGGACCGTGATCACCGTCGGCGCACCGGCCTCGAGGCTCACCCTCGCCGAACGCTTCGGCGCCGACCGCACGATCGACATCGCGGAAGGATCGGAGGCCACGATCGCGCGGGTGATGGAGCTCACCGACGGCCAGGGGGCGGATCTCGTTCTCGACTTCGCCGGCGCACCGAGCATCGGCCCCGAGGCGATCGGCATGGCCGCGCAGCGCGGCACCTTCGTGATCGTCGGCTCGACCGGACCCGTCGGCGAACCCTTCCCGCTCTCCGCGATCATGAGCAAGGAGCTGACCATCGTCGGCTCGCTCAACGGCGACGTCTCGGACTACTACCGCTCGATCGAGTTCTTCCGCACCTTCGCCGACCGCTTCCCCTGGGACGATCTCTTCTCGGCGCCGTGCGGCCTCCGAGAGGCCTCCGAGAAGATCGCGCGCATGCACGAGCTCGACGAGGTCAAGGCCGTGATCGATCCACGGATCGCCGTCTGAACCGGCCGAGCCGCACGTACCGGTATCCGCACACCCGCACGCATCAGGAAGGACCGACGATGACCCCCGCACCCATCCCCCGCCGCCGCATCGGCGCGAGCGATCTCGAGACCCCGGTGTTCGCGCTCGGCTCGTGGCACGTCTACGACCGCATGGACTTCTCCGACACGGTCGCCCTGCTGCGCTCCGCGATCGACCGCGGCGTGAACCTCTTCGACGTCGGCGTCTACAGCTCCCCGGGGATGCCTCCCGCCTTCACCGACGTGCTCTTCTCGGCCGCCGTCCGCGCCGCGGGCATCGGCCGCGACGAGTACCTGCTCTCGGAGAAGCTCTGGGTCGAGGACTGGGACGACGAGGAGGGCTTCCGGCCCCAGCTCGAGCGCGCCCTGTTCCGCGTAGGATCCGAGCACGCCGACCTCGTCGTCCTGGGCGATCTCCGTCGGGATGACCTCGCGCTCCGTGACATCGTGCTCGACCTGGCCCGGCTCAAGGAAGCCGGCCTCATCCGTGCCTGGGGCGTGAACAACTGGTCGGCGTCGAGCGTGCAGTCGCTGATCGACATCGCGGTGGCCG
>CAMFIY010000336.1 GCA_945952575.1 uncultured Leucobacter sp. | reverse complement strand
AGGGAACGGGTCGCACCGCCGACACCCATCACATGGTCCGGCCGGGCAAGGCCACGACGGAGCTGATCGTCGAGATCCGAGAGGATCCACCAGTGCAACGGGCCCGCAATCCGCGGGTCCGCCACCTCGACCGGACTCAGCGAGAGCACCGCCGCGAGAGCACCGTCCGTCTGCTCGACCAGACCCAGTTCACGAGCCCCCGCGGCGCCCAGTCCGGGCAGCGCCGCGTCGACCGCGGACGCGTCGAGCCGTTCGCCGAGCAGGCAGAGGCGGATCAGGGTTGCGCGCGACTCGTCCGCCCGTGTCTCGCCCGCCCGCATCTCGAGTACGCGTCGCGCGGGCGCGAAGACCCCACGCTGTCTCGCCTCGTCGGCCTCGACGCCGAGGAGCGCCTGCACCGCACCGACGGTGAAATCCGCGGCGCGCAGATCATCGCGCAGGCGATCGACGAGTTCTGGATCCACCCCTCAAGCGTAGGGGTGGATCCGCCGAGCCCGGTACGCGATGGCGCCGACGCGCCTGCTCGAATCAGCAGGCGGTGGCACCGTCGCGCGCAGACGCACGTCAGTAGGCGACGGTGAAGCGTGCCCGACGGTGCGCCGGCGACTCGATCTCGTCGACCACCGCCGTGCCGAAGTCGGCGCCGCTGATGGCCGATCTGCCGTTCTCGTCCGTCAGCATCACGTCGCCCCCGATCCGGTATTCGCCGGTGTACTCCCCCGGCACCCAGGGCCCGAAGTCCCCGGGCGGGCTGATCAGGAACCAGTCGAGGGACTCCGGCGTCGCGCGCAGATCGTCGAGGACGCCCGCCATCTCGAGCGCCTCCGGCCGGTACTCGTCCCCGAACTCCGGGGTCTCCGCGAGCCGCGGCCCGCCCTCCACCGCGTGCAGCGATCCCGCGCCGCCGATCACGCCGAGGCGCACGCCGGCGGCAGCCGCATCGGCCGCCAGCGCCGCAACCGCAGGCCGGGCCTTGCCGACCATGTCCCCGCGGGGCGAGATCGCCACGACGACCACGTCTGCACCCTCCAGCGCCTTCGCGCGGTCGGCCGCATCGAGGATCGAGCCGGTCGCGTACCGCACGCCGGCCATCTGCTCGGCCGCCTCGCTGCGGGTCACGCTCGTCACATCGAGCCCGCGCTCCGCGGCCGCCTCGACGATGTGCGCGCCCGCATATCCGCTTCCACCGATCACCGTCACCTTGGTCATGTCAGTTCCTCCCGTTCGGATATCCGTCAGTGCCCCCAACCGGCGGCATGCCCCGAGTATTCCGCGGAAGCCTCAAGATTTCAGGAGAAGGCGCGTGCAGTCGCCGGAATCGGCGAGGGAAGCACCGTCGAACCGGTGAGGAACGCGTCCGCCGAGGCCGCCGCCGCGCGCCCCTCGGCGATCGCCCAGACGATCAGCGACTGTCCGCGACCGGCGTCGCCCGCCACGAACACGCCCGGCAACGAGGTGCTGTAGTCCGAGCCGCGCTCGTAGGCGCCTCGCGCTCCGAACGGAAGCGGGAAATGCGGGTCCTCGATCGACTCGGGCCCGCTGAAGCCCATGGCGATCAGCACCAGGTCGGCATCGATGAGGTGCTCGGTGCCGGGCACCGGCTCCCTGCCGTGCTCGGTGAAACCGGTCTCCGCGACGCTCAGGGCGCGCACCCGGCCGTTCTCATCTGCGAGGAACTCGACGGTCGAGGCGAGGTAGCGACGCTCACCGCCCTCCTCGTGCGAGCTGGAGACCTCGAAGAGCGTCGGGTGCACCGGCCACGGCTGGGCCTCGCTCCGGGTCTCGCCCGGCTTGCGTCCGATGGCGAGATTCGTCACCGAGCGCGCGCCCTGGCGGTGCGCGGTGCCGATGCAGTCGGCGCCGGTGTCGCCACCGCCGATCACCACGACGTGCTTGCCTGCCGCGTCGAGCTCGGGCGCCGCCGGTTCAGGCCCGGGGCCGGAAGCGGCCTCGGACCACTCGGTACGCGAGGCGTTGCTTCGCTTCAGCGTCTGAGTCCTGTTCGATACGCTCAGATACTCCATCGCGTAGTGGACGCCGCTGTGCTCCCTGCCGGGGAGCTGCAGGGGGCGCGGCACGGTCGCGCCGGTCGCGACGATCATCGCGTCGTATCGGCGACGCAACTCGGACCAGGTCATGTCCCGACCGATCTCGACGCCGCAGCGGAACCGCGTCCCCTCCTGCTTCATCTGCTCGATCCGGCGCTCCACGAGCACCTTCTCGAGCTTGAAGTCCGGGATGCCGAAGCGCAACAGGCCGCCCGGCTCCTCGTCTCGTTCGTACACCGCGACCGTGTGACCGGCGCGCGTGAGCTGCTGTGCCGCAGCGAGGCCCGCGGGGCCGGATCCGACGACCGCGACGGTCTTGCCGCTCAGGCGCTCGGGCGGCTGGGGCAGCACCCATCCCTCGTCGAAGCCGCGATCGATGATGCTGTTCTCGATCTGCTTGATGGTCACCGCGGGCTGGTTGATGCCGAGCACGCAGGACGACTCGCAGGGCGCCGGGCAGGCGCGGCCGGTGAACTCCGGGAAGTTGTTGGTCGCATGCAGCCGATCGAGCGCCTCGCGCTCATGGCCCCGCCACACCAGGTCGTTCCACTCGGGGATGAGGTTGCCGAGGGGGCAGCCCTGGTGGCAGAACGCCACGCCGCAGTCCATGCAGCGGGAGGCCTGCCGGGCGACCAGTGCGGGATCGGCGGGGTCGACGACCTCGCGCCAGTCCTGCAGCCGCAGTGCCACCGGGCGCTTCGGAGCGAGTTCGCGCTCGCGGATCTTGAGGAAGCCTCGCGTGTCAGCCATTGGTCGCCTCCAGGATCTGCTCCCACGCCCGATCGCCGTCGGGGTCGTGGCCTTCGTGTGTCGCCTGCTCCCGGATCTCGAGCACGCGGGCGTAATCGCGCGGAATGAGACGGGTGAATCGGGCCCAGGTCCGCTCGGGGTCCTCCGCGATCCGCAGCAGCAGCTCCTCGGCCGCCGCGGATCCGGTCTGCTCGAGGTGCCGCTTCAGCAGTGCCTGGACCTTGGCCCGGAGGCCCGGATCGGTGCCGGGGCCGAAGGGCTCGAGCAGCAGGGCGCCGCTCGCGAGCTCGGCCGCGTTCACGCGCGCGGGATCCAGATCGAGCAGCACCGCCTCGCCGCCGGACATGCCGGCGCCGATGTTCCGGCCCGTGCGGCCGAGGATCAGCGCGAAGCCACCGGTGAAGTACTCGAGCGCGTGGTCCCCGGTGCCTTCGACGACGGCGGTCACCCCGGAGCCGCGCACCAGGAAGCGCTCGCCGACGACGCCGGCGATCCAGAGCGCGCCGGCCGTGGCGCCGTAGCCGATCACGTTGCCGGCGATCACGTTGCCGGCCGCCGGATGGCCGGCCGCCGGATGCGGGCGGACGGTGATCTCGCCTCCGGAGAGTCCCTTGCCCACGTAGTCGTTCGCGTCGCCGATGAGCCGCAGGGCCACGCCCGAGGGCAGGAACGCTC
>CAMFIY010000335.1 GCA_945952575.1 uncultured Leucobacter sp. | reverse complement strand
GCCCCATGCAGTTCGAGCAGCGCACGGCGGCCGGCCTCTCCGAGCGCCCAGGTGATCCCGTGCTCGTCGATCTCGGCGGCCGTCGCGTACCCGACCGCGCCTGGCCCCCATGCGGAGACCAGCGGGGCGAGCGACTCGCGCTTCTTCTCGCTCAGCATCTTGGAGTCGCGCAGGCCCCCGGGGAACTCCGAGACGCCGACGAGCACCGCGTGCGCGCCGACCGCGACCGGCCCGGCGACCGCGCCACGACCGACCTCGTCGATCCCGATCACCAGCCGCGCGCCGCGCGCGAAGCAGGCGAGCTCGAAGTCGAGGGTCGGATCAACTACCGGCATGCGTCTTCTGCGCCTTGGCGACCCCCGTGAACGTATCCGGATAGTTGCCGAGCCAGGTGAAGCGGTTCAGCGGCCAGTTCAGCAGGAAGGCTCGGCCGACGATCTCGCTCTCCGCGACGAAGCCCTTGCCCGGCTGATCCTGGTTGTAGCGCGAGTCCCGGCTGTTGTAGCGGTTGTCGCCCATGACCCAGACGGAGCCCTCGGGCACCGTGACATCGAAGTCGATCTTCGACGCGCGGGTCTCGCCCGGGGGGATCACGATGTAGGGCTCGTTCAGCGGCACGCCGTTGACGGTCACGCGGCCGTCGGCGTCGCAGCAGGCGACATGATCGCCCCCGATCCCGATCACCCGTTTGACCACGTAGTCGGAGCTGGTGTCGGCTGCGAGCCCGATGCTCTGCAGCACCGACTCGAGAGGCGAGGGCGCCGCCGTATTGACGCTCGGCGCCAATTGCAGCCAGCCGCCCGGATCGCGGAACACGACGATGTCGCCGCGCTCGACTCCGATGACCTTCGGCACGAGCTGGTTGACGAGGATCCGATCGTTGATCTCGAGCGTGTGCTCCATCGACCCCGAGGGGATGTAGAAGCTGCGCACCAGGAAGGTCTTGAGCAGGAACGAGATGAGGAACGCGACCAGCAGGATCACGATCAGATCGCGGAGGAAGCCGAAGATCCCGCCACGGCCCTTGCGGGTGGGAGCGGTTGCTTGCTCGGTCATATCGCTCCGGGTTCGTGATGGGTGCAGGGTGCGGATCCACTGTAGGCGAAATGCGTGCCGCCGCCGAACCGGCACACGTGCACCGGTGGAATCCGGCGATGCGGAGGCCACGCGCAGACCCGCCTGCAGAGACACTTCAGGCTCCCATCCGGAGCCGGTGGGAGCCTGAGAGCGCTACAGGTTGAGCGTGGTACGACGCTTAGACGTCGCGCTTCTCCTTGATCTTGGCCTTCTTGCCGGTCAGGCCGCGCAGGTAGTAGAGCTTGGCGCGGCGCACGTCACCGCGGCTCACGACCTCGATCTTGTCGATCGCTGGCGAGTGGACCGGGAACTTGCGCTCCACGCCCACCTGGAAGCTGATCTTGCGGACGGTGAAGGTCTCGCGGACGCCCTCGCCGTGGCGGGCGATCACGATGCCCTGGAACACCTGGACACGCGAGCGGTTGCCCTCGACGATGTTCACGTGCACCTTGACGGTGTCGCCGGCACGGAAATCGGGGATGTCGCTCTTGAGGGAGGCGGCGTCGACGTGGTCGAGCTTCTGCATGATTGTCTCTCTCTGCGCCCGCCGCGAGTCGGAACGCAAATATCGATGACGAAAGAATGCGGTGCTGCACGGCGTGTGCGGACCCTCGCGGCAGTGCCGCACCGTGGCACAAGGATCTATTATGCCATACTCGGCGAGTCACTCGCACCATCGCCCGGCTCCGGCGGCAGCAGGTCGGGCCGCACCCGGCGAGTGCGTTCGAGGGACTGCTCCCGTCGCCAGGCCGCGATCGCCGCGTGGTTGCCGCTGAGCAGCACCGGCGGGACCGCCCGACCGCGCCACTCGGCGGGCTTCGTGTAGCTCGGGTACTCGAGCAGTCCGTCCTCCTCGTGCGATTCCTCGACGAGGCTCTCCGGGTTGCCGACGACGCCGGGCAGCAAGCGCCCGATCGCCTCGATCATCGCGATCGATGCGACCTCTCCCCCGTTCAGCACGTAGTCGCCGATGCTAACGAGGCGGATCCTTCCCCGCTCCGCGTACTCGTCGAAGATGCGCTGATCCGGGCCCTCGTATCGTCCGCACCCGAAGATCAGATGCGATTCGTGGGCCAGTTCGCGCGCCATCCGCTGCGTGAAGACCTCACCCGCGGGCGACGGAAAGATGATGAGCGGATCGGGGCCCGCATCCGGAGCCCCGAGGATCCCGTCGAGCATCTCGCCCCACGGTTCCGGTTTCATGACCATGCCGGCCCCGCCCCCTGCCGGCGTATCGTCCACCGTCCGATGCCGGTCGTGCGCCGCATCCCGGAGATCGTGCACGCGCACGTCGAGGAGGCCGCGATCCCGAGCCTTGCCGAGCAGCGAGAGCTCGAGGGCGTCGAAATAGGCGGGGAAGATCGTGACCAGGTCGATCCTCACGCTTCGCCGCCTTCGGCCGCGGAACGTGCGGAGGATCCCGGCGTCGGCTCGACCGTGACCGCTTCGCTCTCGTCGAAGAGACCGGGCGGCGGAGTCATGACGACGACTCCGGCTGCGGGATCCACCTGCGGCACGATCGCTTCGACGAACGGCACAAGCACGGGGCCGCGCTCGGTCTTCACCGTGAGCAGATCCTGGGCCGGGAAGTGCTGGACCTCGGCGATCGTGCCGAGCAGCGGGCCATCCGCCGTATCGCGGCGCACTTCGAGGCCCACGAGCTCATGCGCGTACCAGGCGTTCTCCTCCTGTCCCGCTTCGACTGCCGCCTCATCGATCCAGAGGATCGCGCGGACGATGCTCTCGGACGCGCTGCGATCCGGCACCTCGTCGAAGAAGGCGACCGGCATCCCGTTGAACCAGCGCAGCTCGCGGACGGTGACGGTGCGACCGAACCAGGGCGATGCCTCGGGCACCTGCAGGTGGAAGACCGCGCCGGGCACGAAGCGCAGCTCGGGATTGTCGGTGTAGAGCTCGATCTTGATGCCGCCCTTGAGCCCGTGCGGCTTCGTCAGGCGGCCGACGCGCAAGCTCCCCTCCCCGCGAGCGGGAAGGGGAGCAACGGCGCGGCGCTTGTCACCGGCCCCCGTGCCCGCATCGGGGAGGGGGGTCTTCGCGCGTGAGGGCTCGGCCGACATCAGACTCCGGATGTGCCGGCGGCACCACCGTCAGCATCGGTATCGACGACGTCGATGCGCACCGAGCGGCCGTCGCTGAGCGCGCCGATCACCGTGCGCAGGGCCTGAGCGGTACGCCCGCCTCGGCCGATGACCCGACCGAGATCGCGCGGGTTCACGCGAACCTCGAGCAGCTCGCCCCGTGCGGTGTCGCGGCTGTCGACCTGGACCTCATCGGGGTGGTCGACGACGCCGCGCACCAGGTGCTCGAGCGCCTCCGCGAGCGATACGGCCATGATTAGGCCTCGGAGTTCTCGGCCTCGGCCTCGGCAGCGGGCGCCTCGGC
>CAMFIY010000334.1 GCA_945952575.1 uncultured Leucobacter sp. | reverse complement strand
CATCCCAGTGGATCGCCGCCCGCGTCCCGGTCCCCCGACCCGGATCCCCGGCCGCGCTGGCGAACGAGCTCGCGATCGTCCTCGCGGATCCGGAGATCACCCGGGTGGCGCAGCTCGCGCCCCGGATGCACGTGTCGACGCGCACGCTGCAGCGCCTGGCTGATCGCTGCTTCGGGCTCTCGCTGCACTCGATGATCCGCCGGCGCAGGCTGCAGGAGGCGGCGGGGCGGTTGCGGAGCGATCCGGAGGCCACCGTGGCGAGTCTCGCGAGCGAACTCGGCTATGCGGACCACTCCCACTTCACCACCGACTTCACCGCACTGCTGGGCCTCACGCCGAGCGGCTACCGGGAGAGCTTCAGAGGCTGACGCCCGGGAGCCCGGTCGCCGGGAATGCCGGAGCTCCGGCCCTCCGGCGAGTTCAGCAGCCCACAGCCCCGGGGCCGACGGCTACAGCTCGAAGTCGGTCGCCACACGGCCCGCCGCGTGGCGCTTCACGACCGCGACCGCGACGAGGTGATCGGGGTGGGTCGCGTAGACGGCGAGGCCGTCGGCATCGTCGAAGTCCGCGATCAGCGTGACATCCCAGTTGTCGCCGTCGAAGAGCTCGTTGCGGTGCACCGCGAGCGAGCGCACCGTCGGCACGGTCTCGGCGAGCGGGCGGATCGCGGCGATGATCTCGGAGGCCTGCGCATCCCGGGCCTCGCGGCTCTCTCCGCTGAGCTTCCAGGTGACGACGTGGCGCAGGGTCATGCTGAATCCTTCGGATAGGACTGGGAACGGGCGGGATCGCCCGCCTCGACGCTAGCGCATCCGGTCTCCGCCCCGCGGCCGCTCAGTACCCCGCGCAGGCCGCAGTGCTCGGCAGCACGCAGATGCGCCCGACCGATCCGCGTCCGAGGTATATCCGCACGTCATTGGTGCTCAGCGCCCCGAGCACGCCGATCCGCAGCGCCGCGACATCGAAACGCCCGGCGGGCAGCGACGACCAGTCCGGCGGCGCGGGCCCGGGCGTCGGCGATGCGTTCGGCGCATTCTGCAGGTTCACCGCCAACGACACGATCCCGTTCCCGTAGATCGCCTGGAACACGCCGTCGGTGACGCTCACGATGGCGGCGACCGCAGGGGTCACCGTTGCGGGCAGCGCGCGATGCACCCCCAGCACACCGTCGACCACCCCGGCCACGAGCTGACCGAGGTTGTTCAGCAGCGGCGTCGTGAGCGCCGAGACCAGCGTGCTCAGCAACCCGCCGAGGAGGCCGCCGTTGAGCAGGCTCGCATCGACGACGACCGGGGCGGTGCCGGCGCGCATCGCCGCGAGCGACCCGGTCACCGTCGCATTCAGCGTGCCGACGTTCGACCATCCGCCGAGGCAGAGCGGCGCGATGCCGACGCACAGCTCGAGCCCGATGGCCGCCTTCACCTTGAGATTCAGCGCGTCGACGGTCTGCGCGAGCCGCTGATTCACCTGCGCGACCCAATCGGTGAGCACCTGCGTCAGCACCGTGTGCAGGGTGTTCAGCACCGTCGAGTTCACGAGCAGCTGGGTGTTGGGCGCGAGCCCGTTGAGGCCGTTGCCGTAGCTGCCGGGGTACGCCTTCGCGAGCAGCGCCGCGGTGTCGACGCTGACGGTTCCGCTCGAGAGGTTCACCGTCACCACCCCGCCGCTGTCGGTGAGCGGCGTCGTGATGAGACCGGTCACCGCCGTCGTGTCGACGGTCGCCTGCTCCACGGTGACGGTGATCCCGTTCGGCGACTTCAGCCGGATCACGCCGCTGAGCAGCCCGTTCGCGCCGAGCGCGGTATTGAGGAGCGCGGTGAGCGGGGTGATGATGCCGTTCAGCGCTCCGGGCGAGAGCAGACCAGTCACGGCGGACTGCAGGTCCACGACCGCGGTGTTCGCGATCCCCGCCACGGTGCCGACCGTCGGCGAGGCGAGCTGGGTGCGCAGCGCGGCGGCGAGGTAGTCGCGGGTGACCGTCGAGGCGAGATCGTTCGCCCAGGTCCCCGCGCAGCCGTCGACGGTGGCGCGTCCGGCGACGGCGCCGATCTTGAGCGAGACGTCGCTGACGTTGCCGAGGGCGCTCGCGACGCCCGGGTTGATCTGGGCGAGCAGGCTCGACAGCCTCAGCGTGGCGAGATCGGGGTATCCGTTGCCCGGCTTCAGGCCGATGCCGCCGGTGTTGGTGACGTATCCGCTCGCACCCGTCGACCGCCCCGTGCTGTGCGCCTCGCCGTACTGCCCGATGACACCCGTCGTGTTGTCGAGCGGCAGCTGCAGGATCCCGTTGCCCAGGTTCGCGTTGAGGGTGCGCAGGGCGGTCACGTTCAACGGGTTCGCGAAGGCGTCGGCGCCCGCTGCCGATGCTCCCGCCGGGCTGTAGAGCACGCGGCTCCCGTTGTTGGTCACGAGCATGCCGGCCGCCTGCGCGACGTTGTCGAGGTCGTAGCCGAGCAGCGCGCCGCCGAGCGTCTTCCCCTCGCCGCGCGTGGCGAAGGCCCCCGTCGGCGCGGTGCAGTCGAGCGTGCGGACGCCCGCCTCGCCGCCGCCGGAGCCCTGCACCCACTCCCGGTCGTTCCACGCGCCGAGCGTCGGCGAGACCGCCGTGAGGGCGAGCGCGAGCGCGATGACCGTACCCGCGCCACGGGCGATCCGCTGCATCCCGTGCTCCCGCCTCATCCCGGCCCGCCCGTCGGAGCTTGATCGCTCGCTGCCCCGTGGTCCCGGCATCGTGCGCGTCCGCCTCTCCGGAGGAGCAGGGATCCGCCCAGCACGCCGACCATCCCGGCGGCGAGCAGTGCGACCGCGCTCATGTCGGATCCGGTGCGCGAGAGGTCGGGATCGTCCGAGTCCGGGCCCCGCGGCTCCTCGGGGTCCTCGCTCTCCCCCGCGGAGAAGAGGCCGACGCCCACTCGGCCGCTGCGTCGCTCGAGCTCGGCGTGAGGCGTGCCGGCCGGGATCCCGAGCGTGACGAGGAGGTAGCGGGGGCTTCCCGGGTGCAGTCGGGCCAGGGTCACCCGCGGGCCCGATGTCTCATCCGAGACGTCGGCGAGCCGCTGGGTCGGCAGCACGGTGGCCAGCCGGCCGGCGCAGCTCGGCGGATCCGCCGGCCGGATCGCAGGGATGAACGGAGCCGTGCAGGAGCGTATCTCGGCCGTCATCCCGCCGTCGAGCACGAGCGCGCCGCCGGATCGCACCTCGAGCGCAAGACTGCTCGATTCCGCGTCCGCCAACGCCGCACTGATCACCCAGTGCGCGGTGCTCCCGGCCCAGAGATCCTGCCACACCGGAGGATCCGGGCTCGTACGCACCTCGAGCCGCCCGACGGCCGCCCCGCCGAGCCCGGCCTCGAGGATCGTCACGGCACGAGCCGCAGCGAGCGCACCGCCCGCCGACAGCGCGGACGCGGAGACGAGGACGAGGACCACGCCCCAGACCCTCCGCCCACCCTGTCTCTTATACACATCTCCGAGCCCACGAGACGCTCATGAATCTC
>CAMFIY010000333.1 GCA_945952575.1 uncultured Leucobacter sp. | reverse complement strand
GGGCTCGGAGATGTGTATAAGAGACAGCACCTGCACCGGCGGCGGCGGCCAGGTCACCTCGCCGCCGCGGGACACCGTGACGGCGCGCTGCACCACGTCCGCATCGTCGATCGCGAGCACGCCGTCGCCCTCGGGCGTCACGAGCTTCAGCAGGTTGAAGAGGTTCGTGCCGTAGAGCTGCGACGCCTGCTGCGGCAGGCGCCCGGCGAGATCCGTGTAGCCGAGGATCACGACGCCGTTCGGGGTGACGGTCCGCTCGCCGGCCACCGATCCGGCCACGTTGCCGCCCATCCCGGCGGCCATGTCCACGATCACGCTGCCCGCCTTCATCGACGCGACGTCCGCGGCGGTGATCAGCTTGGGCGCCGGGCGGCCCGGGATCAGCGCCGTCGTGATGATGATGTCGACGTCCGCGGCCTGTTCGGAATAGATCTCCGCGGCCCGCCGGTCGTAGTCCTCGCTGGTGGCCTTCGCGTAGCCGTCGGTGGACTGCTCCACCTCGACCTCGACCTTCAGGTACTCGCCGCCGATCGACTTCACCTGGTCGGCGACCTCCGGCCGCGGATCCGTCGCGCGCACCACGGCGCCCATGCTCGACGCCGCGCCGATCGCCGCGAGACCCGCGACGCCGGCGCCGGCGACGAGCACCTTGGCCGGCGGCACCTTGCCGGCCGCGGTCACCTGCCCGGTGAAGAAGCGCCCGAACTCGTGCGCGGCCTCGACGACGGCACGGTACCCCGCGATGTTCGACATCGAGGAGAGCACATCCATCGACTGCGCCCGCGAGATCCGCGGCACCGCGTCCATCGCCAGAGCCGTGACGCCCCGGGCCGCGAGCCGATCGAGCAGATCCGGGCTCAGGGCCGGCGCGAGCAGGGCGATCAGCGTGGCACCGGGCTGCAGCAGCCCGATCTCCTCCTCGGACGGCGCGTTGACGCGCAGCACCACGTCCGCACCCCAGGCCGACTCCCGATTCGTCATCCGCGCACCGGCCTCGACGTAGGCCTCATCCGAGAACGACGATCGAGCACCCGCATCGTGCTCGACGATCACCTCGTACCCCAGGCCGATGATCCGCACGACCGTGGCGGGCGACACCGAGACACGGTTCTCCGCCGAAGGCTCCGCAACGACACCGATGCGCATGGCTCCTCCTCGCTGTAGTGGGCGCGGGCAGCACTGCCGCGCGCGGACCGATGAACGCTCGGCCCTCCCAAGTGCAAGTTATCCGATCCGACCGCGGAACGGGGCATGTGGGTTCGCGCGGCGCGCTTTCAGCCGCCTCGGAACCTCCCGCGGCGAGCGCCCGCTACCGGATGTCTCGCGCGGGATCCGCGCGGGCGTGCCAGTATTGCTGCAGGCCGGAACGAGGAGGCGGACATGGCGGATGACGCGGCTCAGCAGGTGCGGGGACGGGCCGGTCTGGTCCGGATGCGGCCGCGGGATCCCGCGCAGGTCTTCCGATCCTCCAGCCCGCTGGAGCTCTTCTTCGACCTGATCTTCGTCGTCGCCGTCTCCTTCGCCTCCGCGCAGCTGCATCATGCGGAGGTCGGACACGATCCCGGAGCCGGGATCGTCAGCTACTTCATCGTCTTCTTCGCGATCTGGTGGGCCTGGATGAACTTCACCTGGTTCGCGAGCGCCTTCGACACGGACGACTGGTTCTACCGGATCCTGACGCTGATCCAGATGGCGGGCGTGCTCGTGCTCGCGGTGGGCATCTCATCGGCGAGCGACGGCGACTTCCGCACGGCCGTGATCGCCTACATCGTGATGCGCCTCGCGCTCGTCACCCAGTGGATCCGCGCCTCGCGCAGCCATCCCGAGCTGCGTCGCACCGCGATCCGGTACGCATCCGGCGTGTCCGCGGTCCAGCTGCTCTGGGTGGGATACCTCTTCATCCCCGCACCGATCAGCACCTACGTCTTCGTGCTCTTCGCCCTCTGCGAGCTGGCGGTGCCGGTCTGGGCGGAGTCCGCCAGGCAGACCCCGTGGCACGCCGAACACATCGCCGACCGCTACGGATCCTTCACCCTGATCGTGCTCGGCGAGTCCGTGCTGGCCTCGACCGGTGCCGTCGTGAGCGCGCTCGACAGCGGGCATCAGCTCCTCGAGCTCGCACTGATCGGGTTCGGCGGGCTCACGATCGCGGCCGGCATGTGGTGGCTGTATTTCGCGACCGAGGTGACCGAGCGGCTCGGCGCACTGCGCACCGCGATCTCGTTCGGCTACGGGCACTACGTCGTGTTCGCCGCCGCCGCCGCGTTCTCGGCCGGGATCTCGGTGCTGCTCGAGTCCGAGGTCGACGGGACGGATCTCACGTCGGCCGCTGCTGCGGCCACGCTCACTGCACCGGTCGCGGTGTTCGTCTTCTGCGTCTGGCTGCTGATCATGCGGCATCGGCTGCGCGGGGCGACCCGGGCGCTCGTGCCGATCGGCGCGCTGCTCATCGCGGCATGCGCGTTCCTGCCGTGGTCGATCCTCTGGGCGGCGGCGATCCTGATCGCACTCGTCGCCCTGGCCGAGCGGCACCGCGTGACGGTCGGCTGATCCCGAACCGGCCGGGCACCGGAGGCTCCCGCGGGATCGGATCCGCGTGGCGGGGAAGGCCTGCTCGGCGCTACCCGGCCGAGGCGATGAACGCCTCGACCTCGGCACGGTCGGCGTAGGAGGACTGCGCACCGACGCGCTGCACCGAGACGGCGGAGACGGCGGTCGCGAAGCGCACCGCATCGCGCAGGGTCGCGCCCGCGGCGAGCTCGCCGGCGACCGCCCCGACGAAGGCGTCGCCCGCGCCCGTCGTGTCGACCGCGCGCACCCGGTAGGCGGGTACGCGGCTCGATCCGTCGGTGTCAGCGATCACCGCGCCGTCGCCGCCGAGCGTCACGACCACGGATCGCGCCCCGGCCTCGTGCAGACGCTCGGCGAGCCGGTCGTAGTGCTCGGCATCGGGATCGTCCGCTCCCACGCCGAGCACCTCGAGCGCCTCGTGCTCGTTCACGATCAGCGGATCGCACACCGCGAGGATCTCACCGTCGATCCGGGTGGAGGGGGCGGCGTTCAGGATCACTCGAGCTCCGGCGGACGCCGCCCGGGAAGCCACGTGGAACGCCGCGTCCTTGGGGATCTCGAGGCTCAGCACCACGACGCGCGCCGACGACCAGGCGGCCTCGGTGCGATCGGCCTGCGCGAGATCGAAGGCGTGGTTCGCCCCGGGAGACACCACGATGGAGTTCTCGCCGTCGGGAGTGAGGAGGATGATGGCGGTGCCGGTCGGCCGGTCGGCCTCGGCGAGCCGGCGACCACGGTGGTGGGACCGGCCATCGGCAATGCGATCTTCGCCGCCTGCGGCGCGCGCGTCCGCCATCTGCCGATCCGGCCGGACGCGGTCCTGAAGGCGATGAAGGCGATCGTGAGCCACGCGGTGGGGCTCCTCCGCGGCGAGCTCCTCGCGAGCAGCGACGTCGACCTCGACCTCATCGTCGCCGCCTGGCTGCAAGGCTTCAACCCGAGCTGGAT
>CAMFIY010000332.1 GCA_945952575.1 uncultured Leucobacter sp. | reverse complement strand
ACTACTACACGGGAGACCCGGACAACCCGGTCGTCACCTGGGACGTGCACGACAACCAGCGCCGCGACTGGTGGGGCAATCCGGTCGTCCCGTCGTGGTACACCGACGGGTCGCTGGTGCTCGATCTCGACGGCAACCCGCAGCCGGTCATCGCCCGCACCGACGACAGCGAGATGGCCGTGACGATCGGCGCCGACGGGTTCTCCTACACGCGCGAGGGCGACGAGGCGAAGGGCTTCAAGCTCGGCAACACGCTGTAGTCGGCGGCTTCCTCACGCCGGATCGGGGCCGGGGCGCATCGCGCGTCCCGGCCCCTCCTGCGTTCAGGCTGAGCGCGAGGGCCCGAAGCCGCCGATCAGGGCGAGCGCGCAAGCGGTGGTGGCGAGCGAGGCGGCCGCGAGCGGCAGGTTCAGCCCGTACGCGGTGACGCCGAGGATCGGGATCGCGAACGCGAGCACAGCGCACGGGGTCGCCCCGGAGAAGGCCGGCCCGCGCAGCCCCGGGGTCCGCTCGAAGCGCACGAGCCACAGCGAGAGCAGCCAGACCGCCAGGAGCACGGCGACGAGGAACGGGACCCGCGTCCACCACCAGACGGCGCTCCCCGGCTGGGGCATGGCGAACGGCAGCACGAGCTGGAGCCCGGTCAGCGCCAGGATCATCGGCAGGTGCCAGAGGTAGACCGTCATGAGGCGCGAGCCGATCGTGAGCACGGCGCCCTGCGCGATGCGGGTGCGCATGAGCGCGGTCAGCGGGCGGTGCAGGATCGTGAGCCCGGCCGCCTGCACCGCGGCGAGGACGGCGAGCGGTGCGGTCGGCGGCCACTGATTGCTGAGCATGTTCCAGGAGTAGCCGCCGAGGGAGACCAGCCCCCAGATAAGCAGGTAGCCGACGGCGATGATCCCGAGCAGCTGCCGGACCCGGCGCCGGGCGAACCAGCCGTCGTAGAGGAGGAAGCCGATCTGCTGCGCGAACAGCCAGACGAACAGCACGTTCGGCAGGCCGAAGAGCTGCTGGCCGATCCCGTACTCGCCGAGCTCCAGCGGGGCGATCCCGAACCACTGGCCGACGACGAGGAACCGGACGAGATCGACCGCGAGCGCGCCGAGCAGCAGCACGGCGAGGACGCCGAAGCCGAAGCGGGCGTGCAGGCGGATCATCCGCGGTGCGAGACTCTGGGCGATCGCGTAGGCGGCGAGGAACCAGAGCGGGGAGCCCACCCCGATCGCGATGGTGCGCACGAGGCCCGGATCGAGCCCGATCAGCGCCACCGCGCCGAGCGCGACGGTGAAGAACGCGAAGACGGGCAGTGCGGGCCGGGCGAGGCGGGCCAGTCTGAGCCGGACGAAGAGATCCGCGCCGTCGCCGCGACGCAGCGCCGAGGCCCAGCCCGCGCGCGCCGCGTAGCCGCCGACGACGAAGAAGAGCGGCATGATGTTGGCGATCCAGGAGACCGCGTTGAACCAGGCCTCGCCCTCGACGGTCCGCTCGATGATGAGCGAGCCGTCGGAGCCGCGGCCGACGCCGGTGAAGAGGATGTGCACGAACACGACCAGCACGACGCACGCGACGCGTGTGAGGTCGAGCGTCAGGTCGCGGCCCGCCGGGACGGTGTGCGACGCTGCGCGAGCGGCTTCGGTCATGAGCGCTACCGTAGCCGGCGCCGTGTGCGCCGCCCGGCCGGGCCCCGACCGATCCCGCCGGTGTTCACAGCGCCTTGAGGATGTCTTCGACGCGCTCCTTCGCATCGCCGAAGAGCATCCTCGTGTTGTCCCGCCAGAAGAGCGGGTTCGCGACGCCCGCGTAGCCCGACGCCATCGAGCGCTTGAACACGATCACGTTCTCCGCCTCCCACACGTGCAGCACCGGCATGCCCGCGATCGGGCTGCCCGGCTCCTCGGCCGCAGCCGGGTTGACCGTGTCGTTCGCCCCGATCACGAGGACCACGTCGGTCGATGGGAAGTCGTCGTTGATCTCGTCCAGCTCGAGCACGATGTCGTAGGGCACCTTCGCCTCGGCCAGCAGCACGTTCATGTGCCCGGGCAGGCGACCCGCGACGGGGTGGATCCCGAACCGCACCTCGACGCCGCGCTCGCGCAGCTTCGCGGTCAGATCGGCGACGGGATGCTGCGCCTGCGCGGTCGCCATCCCGAAGCCCGGCGTGATGATCACCGACGACGCCGACCTCAGGAGCTCGGCGACGGCCGCCGCATCGGTCTCGTGGTACTCGCCCTGCTCCTCCTCCGACGAGGAGGGCGCGGCGATCCCGAATCCGCCCGCGATCACCGAGATGAAGGAGCGGTTCATCGCCTTGCACATGATGTAGCTCAGATACGCGCCCGAGGATCCGACCAGCGCGCCGGTCACGATCAGCAGGTCGTTGTTCAGCAGGAAGCCGGCGGCCGCGGCGGCCCAACCGGAGTAGCTGTTCAGCATCGAGATGACGACCGGCATGTCTCCTCCGCCGATCGAGGCGACCAGGTGCAGACCGAGCAGCAGCGCGATCACCGTCACCACGATCAGCAGCCACAGGGCCGGCGTGATCACGTACCAGACCGTGAGCGCGACGAACACGACGAGCGCTCCCAGGTTCAGCGCGTTCTTTCCCGGCAGCATGAGCGGCTTGGAGGCCACGCGACCCGAGAGCTTCAGGAACGCGACGATCGATCCCGTGAAGGTGACCGCGCCGATGAATACCCCGATGAACACCTCGGCGTGGTGGATGTCGCGCAGCGCTCCCGTGAGCCCGTCGTCGTGCAGGGCGCCGTTCCAGCCCACGAGCACGGCGGCCAGGCCGACGAAGGAGTGCAGCAGGGCGATGAGCTCGGGCATCCCGGTCATCTCGACCACCCGCGCCCGCCACAGGCCGATCGCTCCGCCGACCGCGACCGCGACGACGAGCAGGATCAGGCCGAGCGCCGCGTGCGGCTGCCCCCACGCGCCCGCCAGAGTGAGCAGCACGGTCGCGGCGAGCGCGATGACCATGCCGACGATGCCGAAGGACACGCCGCGGCGCGAGGTCTCATGGCGGCTGAGCCCGGCCAGGGACAGGATGAAGAGCAGCGCCGCGACGACGTAGGCGCCCGTCGCGACATTGCCGGCGACTTCGATGAAGGTCATCGCTCGCCCCCCTTCTGGAACATGGCGAGCATTCGGCGCGTCACCGAGAAGCCGCCGAAGACGTTGATGCTCGCGACGAGCACCGCGATCGCCGCGAGGATCTGCACGAGCGGATCCCCGACGCCGAGCTGCACCATCGCGCCGACCACGATGATGCCGCTGATCGCGTTCGTCACCGCCATCAGCGGGGTGTGCAGGGCGTGCGTCACCTTGCCGATCACGTAGAAGCCGACCACGACGGACAGGGTGAGCACGAGGAAGTGCTGGGGCAGCGGCTCGGGGGCGAGCGCGCAGACCGCGAAGAGCGCTGCGATGCCGATGCCCGCGAGCGCCGCCCTGCCGGCCGGCGTGAGGCCGCGCTTCGGGGCGGCCGGGGCGGGCCCGTCGGATCCGTCGGCGCCTGCG